>JASLRF010000029.1 GCA_030744095.1 Pirellulaceae bacterium
CAAGCGTTCTACTAGCAGATCGGTGTTCATCGCTCTGTCCGAAAGTTAGTTTGCGGATGTCGAAGGGAAAATGTCTTGTTCCACACAGGATCGATTGTTGGTTACAGCGCGGTGAGCCAATCAAGCAGCACGATCCACTCATCCCGGTTGTATCGCGTTGTCTCATTGAAGTCGGCGTCGTCGCGAATTCGCTCTAGAACGACCTTTGCCAGTTCAAGAGTGCCACGTGCGTCGTCGGGGCGGTTTTCACGTCTGTGGCAATTCGCGATCTGCAGGTAGGCTTCCAATGACTCGGGTTCATGTTGATATCGATTCGTCGCCGTCGAGTAGGCTTTGCGGGCCTCTGGATATTTCTCCAGGTCGTACATGGCGTCAGCACGCGCGAAGTAACAGTTGCGTAGTAGTAGCGACTCCAAGGCGGTGAGCTCCGATTGTTCTTGCTTACGATTCAACATCAATTGCAAATCAAAGTAGGCATCGGCCGCCGCATTCAACTCCCGTTTCATCTCACGGCTCAGAGTCATCCGAGTTGTCTCGATGGTGACGGTCGGTAGTTTACGGCGGGCGAACTTGGCGGACTGGCGATGGGATTCCGCAATGAAATAACGCGCTTCCAGCGTCTCTTTCGCCAACGGATCCCGCCCTGCCAATTCATCACGCTGGACAGCTTCCTCCAATTGCACGATCGAGAGTTGAAACGCATCACGTGCCAACTCCAATTCCTGCAACCCTTCTCTTCTTTGACTCGCATTGGGATCCTTAACACCTTTAAGACGACTCTTGGCTTCGTATTTGACCCCCTCTTGATGCAGGACCCGACCAAGCTCGAACTTGGATTCACGCCATTCAGGGCTGCGAGGTGTGAGCCCTTCGTGTTCGAGGTTCTCCGTCAATAGTTGCTTCGATGCGTCTAGATTCCCGAGCTCCTGATTTGCTTTCGCAGCCATGATACGGGCGCGATAGCTGTGCGGATCCTTGGGGAAGAATCGAATGCACTCGGTCAACCAATTCAGGGCTTCCTCGGGATTCCCGAGCGCCAACTGGGCTTCGCCAAGCAAGGTCAATGCGGGTGGTTGCTTACGCCGTGTCTCATTCTCCATGTACAGCTTGAGCAACTTGGCCGTCCGTTGGTATTCGTCGCCCTTGAAATAGCACTCCGCACTATTCCAAACATCTTCCGGAAACTGGCGTGTGGAGAATCGTAAGTGAGCCAAATGCTCGTAAAGCCGACCGGCTCGAATCCAGGTGGCTCGCGCTTGTAACATGAGTTGTACTTGATCAGGTGCGCGGACTTTGGATGCCTGCAATTCGAGTTGCCTGGCCCAATCACGTTCCGCGGCAGCGGACAACTCGACAGAGTGTTTAGGTAGGACAATTGGTGCCAATCCCTTGGCGATCACCAGAGCATTTTCGAATTGTCTTTCGTCGACGAACTGCCGATATGCCTCTTCCAGGCGTCCACGAAATTGGGTGAACGGTATCCACCGATTTTCGTATGGGGCCATCTCGACAGCCTGCGAAATCACACTGCGAAACATAGCAACCGCTTCTTCATCGCGACCTTGAGCTTGTTGCAGTTCGGCAATCGCCAAGGCCGATGCGAGCCCTTCGGATGTGCTAAAGTTGCCACGTCGGAGAGTCACAAGCTGCTGTTCGGCTTCGGCTTCCTTCCCTTGTCTCAGTTGGCAAATGGCTCGCAGGTAACGCGCCTGGCGGACAAGGTCGTTGCTCTCGGCGATCTTCGCGACCAATTGCCCGAAGATCGTGTTGGCCTCGGCATATTTCTCCAAAGCGACGGGTGGCACCGTTGCGGCTAAGGGGAAATCAAGCATGATGTCGTCGGCTTCGCGCATGAACAGGCGTCCTCGCAGCATCAACGCTTCTGGATATACCGCGGTGTCTTCACGAACCTCCGACAAGACCGCATCACATTCGGCCAATTTGGCCAATTCGAAATACACACGCGCCAAATCCAATTCGGCACGCCCACGCAGTTCTACCGTTAACTCAGGGTCTTTCACGAGCGTTTCCAGATGCGATTGAGCCTTTTGCCAATCTGGATCCGCACTGCGCAAGCACGCGTCAGCCAAGATTCTGTGAATCGGCGAAGCCTGCTCCGGCAACGCCGCCAATGCCTCCATTAACGGCGGCAATGACTGCGGAAATTGCCCGTTGTCGAAGTGGAGTTTTCCCAGCAGCAGATCGGCTTCCGCAGCGCGACCGAGCGGATAGCCTCGCGCACGCGCTTCTTTCAAATAGCCGATGGCGAGAGCCCGTAATCCTGAGCGTTCCTTTCTGCGCCATTCCCCTTCAGCCTCCCGCGCCAGAACCACGCCAAGGACGTACGGCGGCGTACCGATCTCTTCAGGCGGGAGGTCAGTTTGAAGACGAAGCTCGTCGGCCATCGTCCGAGCCAACTCGAAGTTCCCCGCGTCCAGTTGCTCCAAGATCTTTGCCGCAGTCAAGGAAGGCAGCGACGGCTTAAACTGCCAGGCCATCACGATGCTTAGCACAGCTGCCATGCCAACGACGGCAATAACCAGCCCACCCGAAAGCCACAACTTTCCCCAGGCGCGCCTCCCGATCTCTCTCGTCAGGCCGACCACCCGAACAAGGAGATGTCGGACTCCCGCACCGATCGAAAAACGAGATTTGCCGTTCTGGTCGGACATGAATTGAAACCCAGCTACCCACCATATTGCGGAACGAATGTCCACAAACGATGGGGCCATAAGAAGAAAAGCGGCAAGCTTGTACTCGATCTGACGGATCGCTGTCAACCTGTTTGCGAGGTTGTCACACCGTCAGGGCGTGTAAACAGACCGAGCTGCTAGCGGGCTGCAATCGTAAGTCGAAGCAACCAAAGCGCATGACGTCACCGGTTTCACAGTACCGCCATAGCCAAACCACTCGACGGAGTACGAGGCGGGGGCACCATAGATCTCGTCGTTCGAGACGACGTGTCCGCGAGATAATGCCGATTGCATTTACAACGTGCGTCAAATCAATCGGCGTCGCCCAGAAAAAATGTCGGCTTTTCGGAGCTCGTGGTACCAGTCACATGCTCCATGATCCACATATCCATGTCTTTCAACATCTGCGTGTCCACCTCGTCGCCACACGGATACTGCCGCACCGTTACCCCTAGCCCGGCAGTATGGAAGAGGCGTAGCTCTTGGCAAGCCAAATCGATGGGATAGTTTTCAGAGTCTCGCCCTTGCGCGAAAAACAAAGGCAATTGGCGCGCATTATCTAGCTGGCTCAACGGTGCACCGCCCAACGGAAAGGGGCCACCGATCGACATCACGCCGGCGAAGCAATGGGGATTTCGCAGACCAATTCGAACCGCCATGGTTCCTCCGGCCTCGAAACCAGCCAGGAATACACGGTCGCTTGCCACGTTGTACCGCTCGCTGGCAGCATCGATCGCATCGAACACGTGCTGCTCGGCAGAGATCACGCCTCCGGCCGCGCCTTCCCAACGATAGCCTCGCGAATCCTCCATCATGCGATTGCCGCGGGGACCGACTCCAACGTAATTTCGCACACTGATCTCAGGGATCACCCGGAACAGTTCGTGTTCATCGCCGTGGGGACCGTGCAACCAAACCAACAGCGGATAGGCGTAATTCGGTTCGTAATGCAGCGGGGCGAATAGCCCATAGGCAACGTCAATGGGCGGTGTCAGAACCGCTTTGCCATGTCGTTCGTCCGTCTGCGGATTCGTCTCAGGTGAGTCGGCTAAAAGCTGGAGGCGATTCATGTTGTTTTCGGAAAAATGAGCTGAGCTAATATGCCAATGGCTGCGGGCTTCATGCCAGTCGAGCCAGACGTCAGACAATTAAAGTCGGCGCGTTGTAAATCACGCTACAAAAAATGTCAACGGCAGGTAGTTTCGCACGCACGCTTGCTAGCACGAACCCCAGGATCGGAAACGTCTCAGGGGCGCGCCAGGGTAAAAATGCGGGAAACTAAGATGCCAACAATTCACCCATCGTTTTGACGAGCCCCTTGACGGCTTCGATACTGTTCTGGAACCCCGCTTTTTCGACATCGGTCAAGTCAATCTCGACGATGCGTTCCACTCCGGCAGCACCCAGTACGACGGGCACGCCGACGTAATAACCGCCGACGCCGTACTCCGTGTCGCAGTACGCCGCACACGGAATCAAACGCTTCTTGTCCCGCACAATCGCCTCGACCATCTGCGCCGTAGCGGCCGCCGGTGCATAATAGGCGCTGCCCGTCTTGAGAAGTTTCACGATTTCCGCACCACCGTCACGTGTCCGTTGCACGATTTCCTCTAGGCGATCCGGTTCGATCAGCTGTGTAACCGGGATCCCGCCAACAGACGTGCAACTGGGCACGGGCACCATCGTGTCTCCATGCCCCCCGAGTAACAACGCCGACACGTCTTCAACGCTCACCCCTAACTCCATTGCCAGAAAGGTCCGATATCGCGCCGTATCCAGAACTCCAGCTTGCCCAATGACACGGGTAGAGGGGAAACTCGTCACCTTCTGTGCTTGTTGGACCATGGCGTCGAGCGGATTGCTGACTACGATGACAATGGCGTTGGGGCTGGATTCCTTTATCTGTTCGCAGACTGAGGTCATGATCTTCGCATTGGTGCTCAGCAGATCATCCCGGCTCATCCCCGGCTTGCGGGGAATTCCAGCGGTCACGACGACAACGTCACTGTTTTTCGCCGCGGCATAGTCAGTTGTCCCGATAATGTTAGCGTCGAACCCAACGATAGGCGACGCTTCCATCAGGTCGAGGGCCTTGCCTTTGGGCATCTCCTCGGTGGCAGGAATATCCAGCAAAACGATATCACCTAGTTCGGCGGCAGCACACCAATGCGCCGTGGTCGCCCCCACATTTCCCGCGCCAACAATGGTGATTTTCGCACGCGCCATCTCATCGCCTCCCAGAGCCCGGTCTCAAGGACCGGACATAATTCTAATTTCGTCGATCAGAAACTGTCATGAACTTGCAGCGGACGAAGGTCCACCACGCGCACCACCCGAATATCCGTCTCTCGGTCAGCAAGTCAAGTAGGGACACAACGGACCGCGCATATGGCGCGTCGGCGGATCCCGGCCAATCAGTCACGATCGTCTTGTACCTGATTTCAACCGAGGTTGCTGAAGTCAGGTCCGTCCGACCCTTCGATGTCATCAAGAGATTGTCCATCGCGCAATTGATTGCGACGGCGACTGGCGTCTTGTTCAAATCGACGGTCGTTCCGACTCGACCGCAACAATCCGTACCAGGTAATTCCCAAGACAGCTAGGAACAGAAATCCAACGATTGCGCCCACCCAAGGGCTCCTCGCCGACTTGATTTCAGTCAATTCCAGTTCGCGCCCAATCAGCATTGGACTGATCTGCAACTGTCGGGCATCGAAGGATGATATATACTCAGATCGATACGACCAGAGTTTGAAATAGGCTGCGGCAACCCGCACTTCCTGTCGTAGATCGTCGCCTTCCCGCATCCCTTGGGGCAATTGCCTCGCACAAACCGTAATGGGATAGTTGTTCGAAAACGTGGGCACGTCATCCGGCGATGTCGGATCTCCTAATCGCACGATCTGGTTACGCAGTGAGACAAAAATATCGATTTGGTAATAGTGATCGAAACCGAAGCGCTCTTGCAGGTCTTTCTCACCAACAAGGATTCTGGTAACGCGTCGCGCCGTGCCTCGAAACAAAAATAGCCTGCCCTGGTTCGATCGTGGTGATTGTAGCAGTGGCCCAAACGGCGGGTCACGCTGAGCTGCTTGGGCAAGTTGGCCAGGCTTGGCACGGCCAACGGCGGCTAACAGTTGGTAGAAGCACTCGCTGTCACCGCTTTCGATGCCCTTCCGGTTTCTCTCGCGGATGGCGTCGAACAGCCCGATGTCCATTCCCAGACTCGCCAACATCAGATGGTCCGCCGACACAAACTTTGCTTCGTCAATACGATCCGGATGCCATGCCACGCGCGGTGTTACGAAGACCAATGTGGGAGCATCGCCGCGTCCACCAGTCTTCAAAAACAACCCCAAGGCCGAGACCGGTTCGTCCACAGTACCAGTCTTCCAAAGCTCGGGAATCGCTCGCGTGCAGACTTCCAGACGACAAGGCGGATCGCTGGATTCGATTGTCACAATGTAGTAGCCCGAAAACTCGAACCGTTCGGCAAGCTCCGGCGCAAGTTTCACTTGTCGAACTTGTTTGGCGCGACCAACAAGCCGCACAGCGTCGCTGCGGTGGTCGGCGGGCGCGGCGACAAGGGTGGCGACATCTAATTGTGGAGCCGCCCACCGCTGGAGGGCATCAAGCGGAAA
>JASLRF010000030.1 GCA_030744095.1 Pirellulaceae bacterium
GCAACGTTAGACTTTGTCAACGCCGTCAACGTCGACATCGGTGGATCGCTTGCTTTGATTGTCACCGGCACGGACTGCGGCGAGGCGATCGTTGTGGGAGACGACGAAGGTGGTGCATCATCCGACGCCAAGGCGATCTTCATTGGAGCTGTCAACGGGACGATCAACGGTGCCAGCGATCTGACGGCAAGCGGCGTGCATTACCGGACTGCCATAATCGACGCCGTGTTCGGGCTCCCGTCGATTTCTCGTGTCGAAGTGAATGGGAGGGCCGGTGACGACGTGATCCGTGTCAAGGCCGACATCACTCAACAATCGGTCCTCCGCGGCGGCCCCGGAAACGACAATATCCGGGCCGGATCCGGCAGGGGAACCATCTTTGGGGAAACCGGGCACGATCTGCTGGTCGGCGGAGTTGCCGACGACGTTTTCAATGGTGGCGACGGACACGATCGCATCTACGGTGGGGCTGGTGCGGATCGCGCCTTTGGCGGTAACGGGAACGACTGGATCGCTGGTGGCGATGACAGCGACCCATTGCTCCGCGGCGGCAATGGCAATGACGTCATTTCCGGCGGGGCGGGAAGAGACCGGCTGCTGGGTGACAGCGGCTTCGATACTCTGTATCGGGACGCGTTCGACCTGCTCGTCTCGGTCGGCTCAGGCGGTGGCGCGATCAATAACACGCCACCCGACCCGGTCGATCAGGCCCTTCGCGAATTGATCAACAACAACTGGTTCGATTCCTTTGTGCTCAACGAAAACAGTGATGGCCTGGACAACGACTTCGACGGATTGATTGATGAAGCGGATGAGTTGGCGGACGATGACGGCGCTTTGGACACGCTGGACGAGTTGATTAACGCCATCTTGCCGTAAGCCCGGAATCGGGAACCTGCGGGTAATAAGTTGGCCGGAAAGGGGTCGGGGGTCTTTTTCGGTCAACGACTTACGATCGGTAGACGCCGATGGCCGAAAAAGACTCCCGACCCCGTCATCATTCGCCAAGGCTCTCCCAAATGACCAAAGCGAACAATTCTGCGAGGAGAGAAGGGCTCGCTTCCGTCTTCTCTTAGTATTCAAGAGTGACAAAACCTGGGCGGGCTGAGATTTCTGTGGCGCACGGTGGTGCGCCATGGCGGACTTTCTACGGGCGGCGGCTGATTGGAAGTGTGAAGAAGAACTTGGATCCTTGAGCCAATTCGGATTCTACCCAGATTCGTCCACCTAAACGCTCTACGACTTTTTTGCAAGTCGCCAAACCGATGCCCGTACCCGCGTACTCTTCATCGCTATGTAGTCGCCGGAAAGCCTCGAAAATCCACTCGTGATGCTCCGGCGCGATACCGATCCCATTGTCTTTGACACAAAAATGCCACACGTCACCGTGGCGCACAGAACTCACTTCGATGAGCGGCTGGATGTCGCTCCGATATTTGATCGCATTGCCGATCAAGTTTTGAAACAGCCGTACGAGTTCTACTCGGTCTGCCATGATGATGGGAAGTTGTTCAATCCGCAATTCAGCATCACTTTCCTGGATGGCATCAGCCAAGTTGCTCATCGCATTGCGAACGACCGACGCGCAGTCGACACGTTCTGCAGGTTTCGACGAGGCACTAACACGCGAATGGGCTAACAGATCATCGATCAATTGCTGCATCTGCATTGCACAAGAGACGATATAGTCGAGCCACTCACGTCCTTCATCGTCTAGCAAACTCGCCTTTCTTGCTTGAACCAATGCACCAAAGTCAACAATGCGACGGAGCGGCGCATGCATGTCGTGCGAAGCGGCTACGGCAAACTGTTGTAGTTCCTGGTTCGATCTTTCTAACTCGTCAACGGTGTTTCTCAATTGTGCCTCAGCGAGTTTTCGATCGGAAATATCCCTGGCGATCCCTTGAATTGCCACTGGTTCGTCATTCTCGTAAATCAGTCGCGAATGAACTTCGATGGGAACGTAGTGGCCATCCCTTGCCACGATTCCGGTCTCGTATCTAGTTCGTTCGTGCGTCTCGATCTTACGACGCATCATTTCGCGCACTGTTTCCAAATGCTGCGGTGGCACGATTACTGAGATATCCGCCCCGATAAGCTCGTCCCGCGAAAAACCTGTCGTCTCCTCGGCCGCCCGGTTCGCCGATGTGAATCTACCTTCAAAGTCAACCGTAAAGACCAAGTCATTCGCATTTTCAAAAAGTTCACGGTAACGTGCTTCGCTTACCCTGAGCGATTCGACGAGTTCAGTGAAGGCGGCGTTGGAGCTGGAAGACTCGTGCTCACGCTCTCCACGGTCGGTACCCATCGTCCCTCCTCAACCACAGGATCTTTGTGTATGCTCGCGTCGATCAGTTCTCAGCCATTGGCGATGCCAGACAGAACAGATGCTTTTCGCCGCGAATGAAGATGCGATTCAATACTGGCACCGGCGATCCGATCACCGGTTCATCCATGTCGTTCTCGGCGAGTAGTTTGAATTTGTCGTCCGCCACGGCAGCCACGAAGACCACACCGTCCTCACGTGGCGCGTACAGGTTTCCGCCGGCAATTAGTGGCGACGCATAGAACTTGGCTGAGCTTTTGGGAAACGCATCGCTCCAGATCGTCTTGCCAGTGACGGGATCGATACATTCGACCTCACCGCGATCTCGGACAAGATACACGCGACCCTGGTATGCCACGGGTGTCGGCACGAAAGTACCAACATCTTCTCGTTTCCAAACGTGATTTGTCGTCGTCACGTCCCCACTGCCTCCGAGTCGGATTCCATGGAGCCTCGGTTGAAACCGATCATTGCGTCCAAAACAGATCACGGCCATGTCGTCAACGATCACGGGTGTGGCGATTGCAGGCCACATTCTGTTTGAGGCGGGGTTGAAGTTTCCACAAGACCAAAGGAGCTTGCCGCTGGCAGTGTCGTGAATGGTCATATGCTCTGCTCCCCACACCAGCAGAGCCTCTTTGCCGTGGTGTTGAATTACCAGTGGTGTGGTGTAGCCTTGATCGCATTCGGTCGGCGTGGAGTAGTTGCGGGCGACCTTCCATGCCATGTCACCATCAGTCTTGTCAAAGGCCGCCAGCCACGATTCGCCTTCATGCATACGAACCATGATGACATACTTGTCTGTCAGCACGGGCGATGTTCCGTGGTCCCAGTAGAGCGTGTCCTTCCCGAATCGCTGGACAAGGTTCGTCTTCCATCGAACGGATCCGTCCAGTTCAACAGCAGCCAGCGTACCACTCTTGAAGTACGCAAATATGCCCCTGCCATCGGTGATGGGAGAAGCATTGCTTCCAGAGCCGTTGCGGTGTCTACCCGCGTTCTCGTTGCCGAACGTCGTGCTCCACTGATTGTCCCCAGACCAGTCAATGGCGAGTATGGCGTCTTTCCCGTTCACTGGTGAGGTAAGATAGATGGTTCGGTTCAACACAATCGGAGTAGAACAGCCTTTGCCGGGCAGAGGAGTCCGCCAAAGTTCGTTCTTCGTGCCGAAGTGCGCGGGATACGTGCCGACCTCTGTACTGCCATTGTCGTCCGGCCCGCGCCATCGAGGCCAGTCTGCTTGGACATTGGTTCCTACAAAGCTACTTGCCAAGAGTAAAACGAATGTCGTGGTTTGACAGGAGGTGATGGGCATGGCTGTTGATTCCGTGCTATTGGGTGCGAGAATCTGCATCACGCTTCAGAGCGATGCGACGTGTCTATCGGAGTGTACCACAAGGGGCACCGAGTTTGGGGCGGGATCTGAGAATGCTCAAGCTGCATACGCCAATGACTCAGTTCACGGCTTTGGATTCACGATTTCAGCACGTTGCCTTCGGCGGTGACCCCAGCAGACTCGTCCAGCGCGAAGGCCGACTCCGTTGTCGCACCGACTGAGTTCATCCCGACGAGATTACCGCGCCCCGTGCCGGTGAAACGAACCGCATGACGAGACTGCAGCTGTTCGCGCGTGTCGTGAATCGTACACCCGGTGATGCTGACGTCACTGCAGTCAATCGCGTCGACGCCGCACGGCACGCCGTCCAGCAACTGGCAGCCCGAGACGTTAATCCGTTTGGACGCGACCAGTTCCAACAGTGAAGCACCTGATGGTTGGCCATCGGGATGCTCATCCAAGATCGAACATCCGGTGACCGTGACATCCGACGATCGTACGATACGGATTCCCGTACCCATTCGCGGCGTGTGCCGCCGGAATGTATTCGTACCAACGTTGATTTGGCGTGAGTCTTCGATGAGCAGATTTCGATTGCCGCACGAATAGATACAGTTGCCACTGAGCGAGACGCCATAACAACCGGTCAGATGTATGTTGTTCTCTTGGCTGCCGATGATGTTGCCGGTAATGGACCATAGCCCGGGCGGGCGAGCCGAGCCGCCGGCCGCCTCTCGAACGCGGATGTTGCAGCCTCCTGGCGAAGAAGTGGCTTGAATCGTGTTGGAGGCAATGGTGATTTCGTTGACGCTTGATCCGGGCTCCGTCGTGTCCACGTAGATCTCGGCCGTTGGCTC
>JASLRF010000031.1 GCA_030744095.1 Pirellulaceae bacterium
CGGGAATGACGGGTTCAACTCCGTGCGTCCAGGTGTCGAGCAGATCGTAGGCGCGCTGCAGTTTACCCGAATCGAGATCGATCTCTGCAGGAGAGACGTGCGACAAGTGAGTCATTGAATGCCAGCCTTTCGTATGGAATTGGCGATATCCCGTCGCTGTTCACGTTCCGTGATCCTACCACCTACGGCGCGGCGAGAGGAGCCTGTTCGGACTCGAGTTGCAAACAGATCAACCGTAGCGGCTTCTTTTCCTTTTCGACCCGTTGAACATAGCGCCGCGGACACTACATGTCCCTGCGACACACACCAGAAGTTTCACGACCTCCACTACAGCTTGGCGAGCCCAATTGTTTCCGCCGCGTCTGTTGGAAGGTATGATGGGCAACGCCCACGTCGCCACACAGTTAGTCTGTCTTCAACAGGTCCTTCACACTCATCAGGCAACCAAAACCATGCCAACAAACACTCGACTTCTCCACGGTGTCTCGCGTCGCGAACTTCTTCGCGTCGCCGGTTCGCAAGCCCTTGCTGCGTCGGCCGTGCACGCCTGCTTCAGTTCCGTTGCAACCGCCGCGGAAGAACGCCAGCCACTGAATCGTTTTCCGCGGATGGTGCACGAGTCGTTCGTCGCCAAAGTGCGTAGGTCCGAGCAAACAAAACTGCAGCGGATGGAGCAGCTCAAGACCAAGGCCGATGCGGAGAAATACGTTGCCTCGGTGCAACAGAGGATTCGCCAGTGCTTCGGCCCGCAACCGACGCGCACACCCCTGAATCCTCGTGTGACGAGCGTTGTGCAGCGTGGTACCTACCGGATCGAAAACCTGATCTTCGACAGCCGACCGGGATTTCCCGTCACTGCCAATCTGTATATTCCCAACGGCCGCGACGCGCCGATGCCCGCGGTTGTGGGAACCTGCGGACATTCAAGTAACGGCAAGGCCGCCGAGGCATATCAGTCGTTCGCCCAGGGACTGGCCAGATTGGGCTACATCTGCCTGATTTACGATCCCATCGGTCAGGGCGAACGGCTGCAGTACGTCAAAGAGGATCTTTCTTCTCGCATTGGAGTGGGCGTTCGCGAACATCTTTACGCGGGCAACCAACAGTTCCTCGTCGGCGATTTCTTTGGCAGTTGGCGAGCGTGGGACGGCATCCGCGCGCTTGACTATCTGCACTCCCGCCCGGACGTCGATAAGCGACACATCGGTGTGACGGGAAACTCCGGTGGCGGCACCATGACAACGTGGCTCTGTGGCGTCGAATCGCGTTGGACAATGGCCGCGCCAAGTTGCTTTGTCACCACGTTTCGACGCAACCTCGAAAACGAGCTTCCCGCCGACACTGAACAATGTCCGCCACTGGCCATCTCGCTTGGACTGGACCACGACGACTTTCTTGCCGCGATGGCACCCAAGCCGGTGATCATTCTGACGAAGGAACGTGACTACTTCGACGTGCGGGGCAGTGAAGAGGTCCTGGCCAGATTGAAACGGCTGTACGCCTTGCTGGGCGCCAAGGACAACATTGCGTTGTTCACAGGGCCGACGACGCACGGCTACTCGCAGGAAAACCGCGAAGCGATGTACGGGTGGTTCAATCGAGTGACCAAGATCTCGGACCAGAACACAGAACCTGAAATTGAGATCGAAAAAGACGAAACGCTGCAGTGTACGCCACACGGTCAAGTCGCTGAATTGCCTGGAACTCGCAGCGTCTTTGACTTCACACGTCAAAAATCGAAACGACTGGCAGCGTCGCGCAAATCCCCCAGTGGAAAAGACTTGCTGGCGGTGGTCGAAAACGTCCTGAAGATTCCAACTCGGTCACCGAAACCTGCTGATTTTCGGATTTGGCGTTACTTGGGCAACCGTGGGTATCCCTCACCTCACGCCATTGCCTACGCCGTTGAAACGGAGCCTGGCATTCACGCCCAGGTGTACCGGTTGACGAAGGAGCGTTGGCAATCCAGACCGGCACGCATTGGCAAGCGGGCCATTCTGTACATCTCGCATCTGTCGAGTGATGTCGAATTGCGAGAGGAGCCGCTGATTCGTGAATTGATCAAAGCCGAGCCAAAGGCGGCGTTCTTCACATGCGATGTGCGGGGGATCGGCGAATCGCAGCCTGACACGTGCAGCCCAGGGTCGTTTCACAGCCCTTACGGGAACGATTTTTTTTATGCAATCCACAGTCTGATGCTCGACGAACCATATCTCGGTCGGAAGACGTTCGACGTACTCCGCGTCCTCGACTGGCTCGGCAGCATCGGCCACGATGACATCCATCTGGTGGGACGCGGCTGGGGCGCGCTCACAGCTACGTTCGCTGGGTTGCTATCGGATCGCGTCAGGCAGGTCACACTGAAGAACGCGCTGTCGTCATATGCTGACATCGCCGAATCTGAAGATTATACGTGGCCGCTGTCTGCGTTGGCCCCCGACGTGCTTTCCGCGTTTGATCTTCCTGACTGTTATCGCGAACTCAAGGCGAAGCAACTCAAGCAGATCCAACCCTGGGGACCAAACACAAAAGTAGTCTGATTTGACGACACGCACCGCATTAGCGAACATCTGATTGGTCACCAATCACGACGCTGCTTTCGCGACTCCCACCAAGCATCAGAAACATGAGGCATTACCATGAAGACGTCCGCAACCTTACGATTCCACGTCACATTCATCTTGTTTGCATCATTTCTTTGTGCGACGACCGTTGCCGCAACGATGCCAAACACACTCTCGCCGGAAGAAGAAAAGCTTGGATTCCAACTGTTGACCAACGGCAACAACCTTGACGGCTGGAAACACAGTGGCAATTGGAAGGTGGAGAAAGGCGAAGTCACGCGGTCGGGCAAAGGGGGCAGCCTGGTGTACGAGAAGGTCAAAGTGCCGAACGATTTTGAGTTGCGATTCGAATGGAAAGTCGCGCCCGGCAGCAACAGTGGTGTGTACTACCGGCCTGGCCAGTACGAATATCAAATTCTCGATAACAGCAAACACGCTGACGGTCGCAATCCTCGCACGAGTGCCGCGTCAGTCTACTTTTGCATGGCACCAAGTCGAGATGCAACGGCAAAGCCCGGCCTTTGGAATACGGCGCGAATCGTCTGCAAAGGTACGGTCATCCAGCATTGGCTGAACGGAGAAAAGGTCATTGACTTCGACTACACGAATGCCATGTGGAAAGATAACGTGGTGTTGTTGCAGCAACGAGGCGGTGATCTCAAAGCACGTGGTGCGAATCTACATCTTCAAGATCATGGCGATCCGGTCTGGTATCGGAGCATTCGAATGCGTGCCATTGCTGAGGACGAGCAACTGGTCAGTGAGAACATCGCACCGGAGAAACTGACGGCGGAGGTTCTGGCCGCGGAACGTAAGAAGCTTCAGGGCATTGTCAATCGCCGCAAAGCCAACCAGAAGAAGGCGAAGAAGAAGCAATGAGGCAATTGGAGCGCATACCGATTCACTGTAACGGATTTTCGCCGTTTGAACTCATGATACGATGCGCCTCGGACGCCACACGTCAGTGCGACACGCACTATTGTCCGACGGATATCCCCCAGTGGACGCCACGCGGCGAGTGATGTCGGCCATGGTGCCCATGCGGATGATGGTAGCCGGGAAAGTAAGGTGCCGGCCCATAGTGGTATTCTTCGACGAAGACCGGACCTGCCGGCACTGGCGACATATCCAGTCTGGGAGCTTGTGCTTGCTGTAGTGACAAGATCGTCTGTTCGGCGACTCCCGCGTTGCTGAGCGTCACCAAGTCTTCGGCGGTGGGCCGTTGGGACACACCATTTGTGCGAATATGCGTCGCAATCACCGAATCACTGAGACCGGCTTGCGTCATCGAAATGACATCGGAGACTGTCACCGCACCCTGCAGGCGGCGTCCCGTTCGTCGTTCGATTTCTGCCTGCGAACGAGCAACATCCTGGTCTATGGCACCACCGACGGCAGCACCGGTCAGCGCACCTACAGCAGAGCCAATCGCTGCGCCAGCCAACGGATCGTTGTGATGTTCGCCGATCGCCGCTCCCGTCAGACCACCGGTTAGCGCGCCAAATGCGGCACCTTGGTCAGCATAGTAGGGGGATCGGCAACCGCTCGCCAGAATCGGCAGCACGCCGATCATGAGCAAAATGGCGTTGTGTGCTTTCATCGTCGAGTTCCAATCATCAAAAAGGGCTGCAGATGGTGTCAATTCTGTTGGCCGCAGTCAAGGTCGAATGGACAGTTCACAGCGAGGTCTTCCGCGTTAGATTGATCGACAAATCCGCGACGGCCGCTATGCGCTCCACGCATGATGGGTCCACCTCCTGGTGAGAACGACGCGAGAGCGACATAATTACGAGCCCACGCCTCATTTGTTCGTCCCTCAACCCAGAATTGCCGCGCTATGCCCTCCATCGTGACCGTGACCGCGCCAAGCCGCTTGCATTTTGGCTTGCTGGGATTCGGGGGTGCTAGCGAACGTCAGTTTGGTGGTGTCGGAGTGATGATCGAGCAGCCCGCATTGCAGCTGCGAGTCTCGCGAGCCGATCGACTGAGTGTCCACGGGCTCGCTAGCGAACGTGTGAGCAGTTTCGTTCAACACTGGTCTGCCTTTGTCCAACTTGATCAACCCTTGGTATGCCGCATCGACGTGCTGCACACACCGCGATCGCACATCGGGCTCGGAAGTGGGACACAATTGGGCCTGGCTGTAGCTGCGGGACTTAACCGCCTGTTTGATCGAGAAATGTCGATCATCGAAACAGCCCGCAGTGTAGGGCGCGGCCTGCGTTCGGCAGTGGGAACGTACGGTTTTTTCCAAGGCGGCTTGATTTGGGAACGCGGCAAGACCAACCGCGAGACCATTTCACCACTAGAAAAACGCGTGGCCATCCCGGATTCCTGGCGTTTCGTCGTGATCTGTCCAAAGCAGCAAGTCGGCCTGTCTGGGGAAGGCGAGCAGTCGGCGATGGCCTGCCTGCCGCCGGTCCCTGCCCAGACGCAGGACCGTTTGTCTGGCATCGTCGAAAACCACATACTGCCTGCCTTGGCCCGGCGGGCCTGCGATGAATTTGGCGAAGCGGTGTTTCAGTACGGTCGCGGTTCGGGCGAGGCCTTTGCGCCGATTCAAGGTGGCGCTTACAACGGTGCGAAACTAGAGCAACTTGTCGAACGTATTCGCGCCAGTGGCGGCGTGGGAGTCGGCCAAAGTTCGTGGGGGCCCGCCTTATATGTGATCGTGCCCTCTGATAGGAACGCCAAAATCATCATCGACCAACTTCGTGAAGCCGGCGATCTGGAAGACACTGACATTTGGATTTCTCGTCCAGACAATCAGGGAGCACGCATTGCAGTCGAAGCGTAGGGTAGCTGGGATTGCGGGTTCGCTCCAAAACTGTGAATTCATCGAGTTTCAACCGGGTAGGCCGAAACAAGCCTAGCGTAGTTCGGGCAATACCAGCGCTTTGTACCCTTCTTGAGCTGGAACGGCGCTGTGCTTGTTCCAGCCGCCACCCTGGCACGGTCGGAAGACCGTGCCACAACGCCGGAGCCACACGTTTTGGGCTGGTCTCCCGACCAGCCCACATTCGGCGGGAAGGTCGATCGGTGAGTCGTGATTCATCACCGTGGCATGGTCGGCGGAGCCTTTCGAGACGCACTGATGAATTCACAGCCTCTCCGCGAAGCTAACGTAATGTTCGCGGAGCGAACAACGACTATGATTGATCCGCCCTGAATCGGTTCGGCAGAAGCTCGCCCTCTTGGTAGATCTCGGTTTGAAATTCGCCCAACCACTGCGAACTGCTTCAGCGACAGACCATTTTTCAACGGACCATTTTTCCACGAACCACCCAGCAACCACAAGGGTCATAGTCGTCATCGCGATCGACGTGTAAGATTTCTTGGAGATGGCATCTCGCCGTCTCTGGCAACACAACTCCCCCTTGAAAGAACGACAGAACATGCCCCTCCTCGGTGTCAATATTGATCACGTGGCCACGGTTCGCCAGGCACGCAACACGTACGAACCGGATCCGGTATGGGCAGCAACGCTGGCCGAATTGGGCGGAGCTGATGGCATCACGATTCACTTGCGGGAAGATCGCCGCCACATTCAAGACCGCGACGTCCGTCTGTTGCGAGAGACCGTCCATGTGAAACTGAATCTGGAGTTGGCCTGCGAATCCGGAGTGCTCGATGTTGCTTGCGCGTTACGGCCGGATCAGGCCACGCTGGTCCCCGAACGCCGTGACGAGGTCACGACCGAAGGTGGGCTCGATGTCGTGGCCCACCAGCGGCAAGTCACTGAGTCCGTGCATCGGCTACAGGACGCGGGGATCACGGTCAGCCTGTTTATCGACCCTGAGGCGAGACAGGTGGAAGCGGCGGCGGAGACCCAGGCGCAGGCGATCGAACTGCACACTGGCTGCTACGCCTTGGCTATGGGAGACGACCGGCACGACGAGTTAATTCGGCTGGTCGACGCGGGCCGCCTGGCGCGGAAACGCAATCTGACGCTCGACGCCGGTCACGGCCTGAATTATCACAACGTCCAACCCGTGGCATCCATCCAAGACATGGACGAATTGAACATCGGCCACAGCATTGTGGCGCGGGCCGTCATGGTCGGAATGGAACGTGCCGTTCGAGAAATGAAGACGCTGCTGGCCGAATCGCTCTAGCAGTCTGTTGATTTTCATGCATTAAGCAGTCGTAGGCCGTGAACGAGCGAAGTGGAGTTCCAGCAATGTGTCAGAACAAGTGGTTTCCACCGCCGAAACTGTGTCGCCGGCGCTCCATGTTACCGGCCTACGCGAAAATCAACAGGCTTCCAGTGCCACGGCAAACCTTAATTGTCAGCTGCACCCAGTCATCCGGAAAACGGAAGGCTGACAGGCTGGCAGGCGTTACATTGCCCCCCCGTCCCTTTGCCAGGGATGCGTGTGGACCGTATCATGTGGGGCACCGCCCGGCCAAAT
The DNA here is from genome assembly GCA_030744095.1 of Pirellulaceae bacterium. Next base: position 6,977 of record JASLRF010000031.1, read on the forward strand.
GAGGCTCGGCGATTGAATTCGATTCACCCGATTGATGATGCTATCGCCATGTCTCGCAAAGGTTCCGATTTCGCTGGTCTTGCTGTCGCGATGACGACTCCATTTGAGGCTGGTCAAGTTGACGAAGCCGTTCTTCGCGCCCAAGTTGAATTTCAAATCGCAGCTGGAACGAACTGCCTCGTGCCGATCGGCACCACAGGCGAGTCGCCGACGCTGACCCATGAAGAACATGAACGTGTGATCTCCGCGGTTGTGCAAACTACGGCCGGCCGCACAAAAGTCATGCCCGGTACCGGTTCGAATAGCACCGCAGAGGCCTTACGTCTGACCAGATGGGCCGCTCGTGAAGGCGCGGATGCCGCGTTGCTCGTTGCGCCCTACTACAACAAGCCAACGCAAGAGGGCTTTTATCAACATTTCAAAGCGGTCGCCGAAGCGGTCGATATTCCCATTTGCGTCTACAACATACCGGGACGAACGGGCAAGAACGTCGAGCCCGAAACCATCATTCGATTGGCCGAGATTCCCAATATCACCATGGTGAAGGAAGCGACCGGATCGCTCGATCAGGCGTCGCAGATTCTGATCGAGAGCAACCTGACCGTGCTGAGTGGCGATGATAGCATGACCTTGCCGCTGCTTTCGGTTGGAGGCGAAGGTGTTATTTCGGTCGTCGGCAACATCGTGCCGGGTGACATGCTTGAGTTGGTGAGTGCCTTTCAACGTGGAGATGCCGCCACGGCCCGCGAACTGCATTTCAAACTGTTTCCACTCTGTCGCGATATGTTGGGCCTTTCCACCAATCCGATTCCAGTCAAGGCCGCGATGGCCATGCTCGGTCGCGACACTGGCGAGTTGCGTCTGCCGATGACGGCGTTGAACGACGACGAGATGACGTCGCTTCACCGCACGCTCACCAACTACGGTCTGCTGTAAGACTCCCACGGCAGGCGTCTTCCCCATCGAGACCGTGCAGTTTTCAAGTCTTTCTCGCTTCTCGAGTTAAGATCCAGTCCTCTCTCCCTCCGGGTCGGACGTGGTAGCGGTCGGCAGAGGGCGCTTATGATCAGTGCGAACCACTTCACTTCATGAAAGTCGATAAAGCCCCTCTCCCAAGGCTGAAGCCGCGACCTTTCCCAAGGCCAAGGGAGAGATGACAGGATGTGAAGACTCGTGCAATTCAATAGCCAAAAAACTGCACCTTCCATAGCTTCAGCAGAGAAGCTGTTTTCTTCCTGGCAATAGCACTGACAGCGAAAAACAACGCGCCGAAAAACCCCACCAGGCGGTGTTATCCGATGACATAAACCCGACGTGTTTTGTGGACTTACCAAAATCTTTCCGGTTTTGGAAACTTGAGCTAAAGTTGAAGTGTGGCACCTAAGGAAAGTCATCCTCGACAACGTTGACCATTTCATGTGGTTCCACGCGGTCATGGCGCATCTCGGCCCTTGCGCTGCACACGGCGACTTCAGGCTCAAACGACAGTTCAAATCAGAACCGCACTTCGCGACAACCGAAATCGGAACCGGCGGCAGATCATCATGATTAAGTGCACCGACTTGGCCAAACGCATCGAACGCCTTCGCCCCGGAGCGGATGTCCGAGACGTGGCACGTCTTTGCCTCTTGTTAACGAACTCAACTGCGGAAGACATCGACCGACTAGCGGACGATTCGAATCTGGCGTCGGCTTGGAAGGAAATGGACCTACGGCTCCAGGCCGCCACCGACCAGCACGCCGCCATGACCGAGGAACTGGAATGTCTGGCCCGTTCCGATCCACAACGTTTTACGCCCGACCAAATCTGGATTTTGATCCGAGCGATCAAGGTTCAAAGCCAGATCCTCCACCTCTACGTAAGTGAGCCGGCGTTCGACGTTTAGTGCTCTGTCAATCGGGTGGTCGCCCCGGCACTGGTAGGCCGCGAACAAGCGAAGCTCTGGCAATGTATCGAAACAAGTGGTTTCGATCGCCGGAACTGTGTCGCTAACGCTCCTTGTAACGGGCCTACCCGAAAATCAACGGGCCTGGAGCGCTCTGTCAATCGGGTCGTCGTCCCAGCCCGACGGTAAAGCGCACACCGATTCACTGAAGCGGCTTTTCGCCGTTTGAGCTCGTGAAACAAACCGCCGCGAACGCAACACGTCGGTGCGACACGCACTAGCCGTGGCTACCGGGCAGGCGCTATAATCAAGGTTGGTGTCTGATTTCGAATAGTTGGGCAGAGCGAGCGGATAAGGGAAGACCATGCCGGTCAAAATGAACTTGTCTCGGATTATCATCAGCGAGATCAACAACGAACAAGTGATTTACCTCAAGGAGGAAGGCGGGGAACGTCAGTTTCCTATCCTGATCGGAATCTTCGAGGCGACCAGCATCGAGTGTCGCGTGAAATCCGATCGCACGGAGCGACCGCTGACCCACGATCTGGTCGTCAACGCGATTGAAGCATTGGACGCCGAGCTAGACTGCGTGATCATCAACGAATTGAAGAATCAAACGTATTTTGCCAAATTGCTCATCAAACGAGACGGTGAGGTCGTCGAAGTCGATGCACGCCCGTCGGACGCGATTGCCGTGGCGGTCACCTGCGATCCTCACCTGCCGATCTATGTGGCCGAAGAGGTGCTGGGTGAAGTGAGCGATTGATCTGCGAGAATGAACTGAAGGCAGATCATCGCATCACATCGGCGAACGCAGCCTGCAATTCCGCCAACGCTTGGTCGCCTTGCCTGCCATCCACCACGACGTTCACACGAACTTCGCTGGTGTTGATCATCTCAACATTAATGTTGGCTTTGGCGAGCGCCTGGAACATGCGAATTGCGACCCCCGTGTGGCTGCGAAGACCGACGCCAGAGACCGACAACTTGGCAATCGATGGGCTACTGCTCACTCCTCCACAATTGAAGGACTTGGCCAAACGATTCGCCACGGCGACACTTTCATCAAGCTCTTGCTGCGGAACTGTGAAGCTCAGACGCGCCCCATCCGGATGACCTGTATAGCTCTGCACAATCATATCGACGAAGATCCCAGCGGCAGCCACGTCCTCAAAGACTTTGGCTGCCACACCAGGCGAATCCGGCACGCCACTGATCGTGATCCGGGCTTGCGTCGAGTCCAACTGCACATCGTCGATTGTCAGTTCCTCCATGTCGACGCCGCGCAGCCGATCGACAACATCGGCTGCGTTGGTGGGCGTGACGTCATCGACGGGATCATCTTCGCTGACCTTGGCGACTGGCTGCTTTTCGAGTTCGAACACCTGATGAACGGCCTGTAAGGCATTCTGAGCCGTATCTCGTTCGACCAACACCGAGATCTTGATTTCGCTGGTCGTGATCATCTGAATGTTCACGTCAGCGCTGGCCAACGCCCGAAACATGCGATCCGCGACGCCGGTTTGCCGCGCCATCCCCAGGCCGACGACGGAGATCTTGGAAGTGCGCTCGTCGTGCGTCACTTCGTCCACACCGGTGATTTCAGCAGCCTCGGCAACTGCTTCCAACGTGACGCGCAGCTCGTTGCTGGGAATGGTGAACGAAATGTCCGCCTTTCCAGCTTCGCCGACGTTTTGAACAATCATGTCGACCGATACACTGCGGGCGGCAATGCGTGAAAAGAATTCCAGGCTTGTTCCGGGCACATCGGGCACTCCCAACAGCGAAACCCGCGCCTCGTCTTTCAACAAGGCGGCACCGCACACGGATTGCGCCGTCGAGACCACGGTCGCGGCAATTACAGACCCTGCCGCGTCGCTCAGGCTGCTGCGCACGTGAATGGGAACATGGAACTTCTTGGCGAATTCAATCGAACGATTGTGCATGACGCCCGCGCCCAAGCTGGCCAATTCGAGCATCTCGTCGTAGCTGATTCGATCGACTCGACGCGCCTCTTGTAACACGCGCGGATCTGTGGTGTAGACGCCATCCACGTCAGTGTAGATTTCGCAAGCACTGGCACCCAACACGGCAGCAAGGGCGACCGCCGTTGTGTCGCTGCCGCCCCGACCTAGCGTCGTGATGTTGAAATCCTCGTCGATTCCTTGAAATCCAGCCGCAATGACGATATTGCCCTCGTCCAACAGCCGTCGCATCCGTTCCGTGGAAATCGACTTAATCCTCGCCTTTGTATGAGTGCTGTCCGTCTTGATACCAATCTGAGCGCCTGTCAGGCTGACGGCTCGATGCCCCAATGACTGGATCGCCATCGCCATCAAAGCCACGCTGACTTGTTCCCCAGTGGAAAGCAACATGTCCATTTCGCGTGCCGAAGGGCGATCCGTGATTTCGCTCGCAAGGCTGACCAGCAAGTCCGTGTTCTTGCCCATCGCGCTGACCACCAGCACGACCTGGTGGCCTTCTTGCTGCGCTCGAACAGCTTTTCGTGCGGCGGCGAGGATCTTCTGGCTGTCGGCGATGCTCGTACCGCCGAATTTTTGTACGATGAGAGGCATGGAGGTTTGCGAGAGATCTCGGAAATGGGGTTCAGGATTTGAGGAAGTATGGCATCAACTGCGAGCCGTCGTCGAACGCTAAGTCAGATGCGTCGGCCGTCAGTTCGTCGTACTTATTATGCGCATCCGGAGCGATTCCCGTACCGGCGATGCAAAACGGCACGGCACCGTGGCTGTGAGTCTTCGTCCGAACCGGTGTCGGATGATCAGGTGAAACAAGAATTCGATAATCACGCTGGACCTTCAAGGCGTCGACGACGGGGCGCACGACATGCTTGTCGATTTCTTCCAGCGCTTTAACCTTGGCAGCAACGTCACCTTCGTGCGATGCTTCATCGGTGGCTTCGACATGCACGCAGATAACGTCCGTCGTCGGAATCGCATCCACCGCATAACGGCCCTTGGCAGCGTAGTCCGTATCGGTGTATCCCGTGGCACCAGGCACTTCGATGCGGTCCCACCCAATCAAGGTGGCCAATCCCCGCAACAAGTCGACGGCCGTGATCATCTTTCCGGTCTTGCCATGCAGCTGGTGAAACGGAGCAAGTTGCGGCGTCTTTCCAAGCCCCCACAACCAGACGTTGGTGGCCGGCTGCTGGCCCGCTGCCAAACGCGCGGCATTCACGGCATGGTCGGCAAAAAGTTCGCCAGACCGGCCCATCAGTTCAGTCAAGAGATCGCTGCCGGGCCCCCGAGGAAAATCCTCGGCCACGCTCTTATCGGTCAAATCATGCGGTGGCGTCGTCCGTGTTTCATTCGAAAACGGAGCTGGCACATCTTTCGAACGAAACAACAGCAGGTTTCGATAGCTGACACCCGGCACGAATTCCAATGGCCCTTCGTTCACATCCTCTTGGACCACTTTCAGCAGCTTCGTGGCCTCTTCGGTCGAAATATGCCCAGCAGTAAAGCTGCACATGATTTGGTCTTCGACCGTCACCAGATTACAGCGAATCGCCCAGTCATCGGCGGCAAGTTGAATGCCTTGCGCCGCCGCTTCCAACGGGGCGCGGCCGGTGAAACAGACGTTGGGGTCGTAACCGAGCAAGCTCAGATTCGCCACGTCCGACCCGGCAGGTAGATGAGCGGGGACGTTGCTGGCTCGGCCCACCACGCCAGACGCAGCCACGTCGTCCATGGCGGGGGTCCTGGCGGCTTGCATCGGCGTCTGCCCACCCAACGATTCCTGTGGCTCGTCAGCACAACCGTCGGGGATGATTATCGCGTATTTCATGGCAATTCCAGGCAGGAAAACCGCTCAGAATAACACACGATTTTGCGATTCGATAGGCGGCACCAACGCGTTGTTCGGCCGATCGCCGCCGGCGAGCTAATCAAGCACACGCATCCTGACACTTTTTTGCAGGGCATACTCCCTGCCATCGATTTCGTCGATGGCTGACTGCGCGGCACCTTCGCTGGCCGCGTGTGTCATGATCACCAGAGGCACGAGTTCGTCCTCGCCCTCCACCTCCGGTTCATGTTGAATCACCGAGGCAATCGAGATCTCGTGGCGTCCCAACACACCCGCGATGTCACTCAATACGCCAGGGTAATCGCGAATCGTGAAACGCAGGTAGAAACGACCTCGCACATTGGCGTGATCACCCAGCGTCACGCGCGGTGCCCGCGACGACCATAGTTCAAGCGTCTTGAATGTGATCCGCGTCCGCCCCACGGCGGTGTCAATCAGATCAGAGACGACGGCCGAGGCGGTTGGCATCTGCCCGGCACCCATCCCGTGAAAAAACACACGACCGACCGCATCGCCCACCACCGTCACTGCGTTGTAAGCCTCGCGGACTTCGGCTAACGGTCGCCCGGCTCGGACTAACGTTGGCGAGACATGCAACTCGAGCTCACCGTTCAGATTGGCGATCGCCAACAGCTTGATGTGGTACCCAAGTTCCCTGGCGTATTTCAGGTCAGCCGGATCGAGCGTGTCGATGCCGATCTTGGGAATCTCGTTCCAATGTGCACGGGCACCAAACGCGAGGTGCGCGAGGATACTCAACTTCTGCGCCGCATCAGTGCCATCGACGTCCATCGTGGGATCCGCTTCGGCAAAACCCAATCGTTGTGCTTCCGCCACCGCCGCTGGATAATCGGCTCCTTCTTGTTCCATCCGTGAGACAATGAAATTGCTGGTTCCATTCAAGATCCCGCTGATCGACAAAATCTGATTGGCAGAAAGGCACTGCCCAATGTTGGTTATGATTGGAATGCCGCCGCACACGGAAGCTTCAAAGGCAATCGAACGATCCAGTTCGCGCGCTCGACCGAACAACTCTGGACCATGTTCGGCCAACAGCGCTTTGTTGGCCGTCACAATGTCCTTGCCGCTTTCCAACAGGCGAATCATCACTTCTCGTGCGACATCCGTGCCGCCAACGAGTTGGGCCACAACCTGAATTCCCGGATCGCTGGTGATCGTGTCGAGGTCGTCCGTCAATACACCAGAGGCGAGAGCGACATCGCGTGGTTTGCTAAGATCGCGCACAACGGCCTTGGCCAACACCAGCCGGCGCCCCGCATGACGTGTCATGCGATCGGATTCTTCGAGCAGCAATCGAGCCACACCGCTGCCGACAGTGCCCAGACCGACGATCCCTATCTTTGTTTCTTCCATTGGAAACCTTGTGAAATCCCATAATTCGAGCCAGATGGTCAATCCTAGGTTGCATCCAACGAGGGCGTCAACCGGCCGCAAAATAGCAGCCAGTGAGCCGAGCCGCCAGGATTGACTTTCCGTCGAACTGTGCCGATTGTGCCAATGAAACCAATTGCATCAGCGACTGGTGCGTCTTAAACCCACGTCCAACGGCTGGACTGACGGAAATGTTTGTGATTGCGTAGTCGTGGTAAGTGAGCATCATCACTCTCCCTCCGGGAGAGTCGGACGCGGTAGCGGCCGGGTTAGACACGAACAACGCCTTCGGCGTTGTACATCGTAGCCCAGGGTAAGCAACGCGGCGCAGCCGCGACGCGTCACCCTGGGTTGCGATGCCGAACGAATCAGATCAACGCTGAAGGCGTTGCACGTCTCGCGATTGTCGCACGCCTTCAGCGTGCAAATATTCTCCATCCCCAATTACCCAGGGTGGCGCGGCTGCGCCGCTGACCCTGGGCTACGATGTGTAACGCCTTCAGCGTTGGATCTTGCGAGCAAGCTAAACACGTACTCGGGAGAGATGACTGGATCTAAACTTGAGAAGCGAGATAGATTTGAA
>JASLRF010000032.1 GCA_030744095.1 Pirellulaceae bacterium
TCGACAACTTGCTCGAACAACGTGGCAATTGCCTCGCCCATCTGCCATAAGGCGTGGCGAAGATTGGCTCGCTTGGCTATTTCGACCATTTCTGAATAGCTCAGCCCGCCAGTTTGGCGGCTGAGTTCTTCGTTGCAATTCCAATCCGATCCCATCTTTTTCAATGCGTAGAGCTTCAATAGACGCGGACTGCGAATCGCCTGGTATCTTCGGTTCTCTTTCAACACTTTTCCGAGCAGCGGCTGCAGATCGGGCGACCATGCATTGGGAAAGTGTGCTGCCAAGGCACCATGGGGCAATGCAACGCGCATGTAGTGGAATTGAATGGGCTCAACAGGAGTTTCCGCCAGATCACTCAACAGTGCCGCCCAGTTGAGTCCGAGTTCCTTCACACCGACCTCGTGAAAAGCGATCAGATCCTGAATTGGTCGGTTTCTAGGCGTGTACTTGCCGTCAAGCAATTCGAGATCTATCCCCGGCTGCACTGACTTGATCAGGCTGTCGCTAACGATATGGGCCATCCAACCCAATAGATAGGCGATCTTTCGCTGGCCCGGGCCGAACAGTTCATAAGCATCCTCGACAACCGCCGCACAATAGTCGGGGAGATGGTCCCAAGGAACTGACTGCTGTCGCTCGGCCGGTGCCCAACCGAACACCAGGTGCGAGCGACCATAGAATGAACGATGAATGTCGCGCGGGCGATACGACTGCCCATTCGCATTAAGCGACCACGGTCGCACGTCACCGCCGGTTAGCGGGCTCTTATCGAGTGGCGCCGTTCCGTATCCGACCTCCTGACCCGTATCCACACAGATGGCTTCGGGCATCGTCTGAATATCGCAACCAAGGTAGGCGCCGCAAAGGTAGCTTGCAAAGTGGCGATGGAGTAGCGTCGCGATTGGCATCCTTCTGTGCTCAGCCGCCTTGCCGGCCAGAATCGCGTACATGGTATGTCCGATGATACCGCTCATCGTGCGAACCTCTGTTGAATTCAATTCGGGCAGGCGTGGTAGTTTTCGACCACGCACAAGTCGCAAGTTACAAGAATAATGTCGTTATGTGATATTGTTGGATATTGTCGCTGGTTTCTGGACATGGCTTTGTATCTAGTCCAGAATGAGGCACCGCGAAAGTCGCCCTGCCCTACCCTGCCCTTGATTCTGCCTGCTGCTGTTGGGAGCTCACCATGAATTCTTGCTTACGTAACTGTCTCATCGTGTTGGTTGGTCTTGTGATGCTGTCCGATCGACAGGCAGCACACGCGGAAACTGCACGGGGGGTCGTGTTTCACGACGTCAACTCCAACGGGCGGTTCGAGCCCGGTGAACCCACGCTGGGGAACATGAGAGTGTCAAATGGTCGCCAGATTGTCATGACTGACGCCGAGGGGCGATACCAACTAGGAGTTGACGACGACGATATTGTGTTCGTGATCAAACCCAGTGGCTGGCGGTCGCCCTTGGACGAAAACCACCTGCCACGATTCTACTACATTCACAAGCCCGCTGGTTCGCCGCCGGCCAAGTTCGGAGGGGTCGCCCCGACCGGGCCGTTGCCGGCATCGATCGATTTTCCGCTCTACCCTCAGCGCGAACCCGAGCAGTTTCGTGCCATTCTGTTCGGTGACCCGCAGCCGCGAAACCAAAAAGAGGTCGACTATATTGCCCATGATGTTGTGGAAGAGCTGATTGGTGCGGAGGCGTCCTTCGGCGTGACACTCGGTGATATCGTCTTCGACGACCTTGATGTTTTTGAGCCGATCAACAAGACGATTGCGCTGATTGGAATTCCCTGGTACAACGTGATTGGCAACCACGATATCAATACCGATGCGAAGAATGATGCTCAAAGCGACGAGACATTCGAGCGTGTCTATGGACCCGCGTATTATTCGTTCGACTATGGCCAGGTACATTGCCTGGTGTTGGACGATATCGAGTGGTACGTCGACGAAGAGGGGAAACGTGGGAAGTATCGCGGTGGGCTGGGTACCGAGCAAATGGAGTTCATTCGCAACGATCTTAAGCGAATTCCAGAGGATCAATTGGTGATGCTGCTCATGCACATTCCACTGGTCGATGTGCGCGATCGGCAGGAGTTGTATCGACTGATCGAGAAGCGGCCGTTCTGTATTTCGGTCTCCGGGCACACGCATCATCATGAGCATCGCTTCATCACGAAGCGCGACGGTTGGGAGGGCCCCAAACCGCACCATCACATCATTAATGTGACTGTCAGCGGTAGTTGGTGGTCTGGGGCACCAGATGAACGAGGCATTCCGCACACGACAATGGCGGATGGCGCACCGAACGGTTATTCGATCATTTCGTTTGACGGCACGAAGTACGTCTTGGATTTCAAAGCGGCAGGCCGTGCGGCGGGTTACCAGATGCAGATCAATGCTGCAGAAAATGTGCGAGTCGACCAAATTGCCCAGGCAGAAGTTTACGTGAACGTATTCAACGGGTCCGAACGATCGAAAGTCGAAATGCAAGTGGGTGAGGCGGATTGGATCGAGATGCAGCGCGTCGTGCAGGCTGATCCGGGCCTTCAGGCGGTTTATGAAGCTGAAGCGGCATTGCTTGCGACACAAGATCCCAAGCCGTTTACGGTCATCAAGAAGCCCAAGGGCTCGACGCACCTATGGAAAGCCAAGCTGCCACATTCGCTTTCTGTGGGAACTCATCTAATCCGCGTTCGGACGACCGACATGCACGGGCGATCGTACAAGGCGTCGCGGGTGATTCGCTTGGTGCCAGCACCAGAATCCGGCGCGCCGACAGACGCCGTTTCGCCGGCCTCGCCATAGAGAGCGCCCGCGCGGTTCGAATGGAGTGTCGTACTACGTCATTCGATAGGTCGGTGCTGTGGTAGAGCTAGAAGCAGTTTCAAAATGTCAGGGTTGGGCCACTTCATGTCGCCGGAGGCTCGCCTGGGCAACCGGTTTGTTGATCAAAAAAGCGGTCCCAAGTCGCCAAAAAGACGTGAATGAGTAAACAAAGCCGGCGATCTTTCGCCTCAGGTGCCAAATTCTTTACTCAAACCGTCGCGGTAAGTACCCTAATAGTCGGTCTTTATCTCTCGATTTTAGTCTCCTTTCCCGTCCGGGAAAATAAGTAACTTATGATTCACGAGAAGATTACGGAGTTGGGTCGTGTCTGGAGACGCGGCACACGACGACGATCCGCCCCACAAAACCGGCGCCGGCTGTTACTCGAAGCGCTCGAAGATCGTCGCATGTTGGCGACGAACATCACAGTCACGGACGCTTTTCTTCGCGATGGCTTGGGGCTGCGCAACAACACGCCCGTGCTGCAGCCCCTCCCGGAACAGGGATTGCTCCTCACAACTGGCCGTTCAGTTTAGGAAAGTGACACGAATTGCAGGCAATGGGAAAGACCGCGGCTCGCGAAGCGAAGGCCGAGTAGGTGGGAAGCAACCGGTAGAAACGGG
>JASLRF010000033.1 GCA_030744095.1 Pirellulaceae bacterium
GCGGTCTTTCTTCTGCTTACATGTCAACAGATGGCTAACGGTCAGACCGTTGCCGCGGAGAAATTGAGGCAGCTGATCGACGAAGTGTGGCAGTTTGACCTGCAAGAGTCGCCTCTACTGGCGACAAGGGTCGGCGTACACCAGTACAACGACCAACTGGGGCACCAGGCAGTGGCGGACCACAAGCGTCGTATCGTGGCGAAACGTGAATTCGACAACCGTCTTCGGAAGATCGACCGTTCACAATTGAAACGACCAGATCAGATCAACTATGACGTGTTCGGTCGGCTCCTCCGCAATGAACTTGACGAAGCAAACTATCGGTCGTACCTGATTCCCATCACGAACCGTTCTGGGTTCCATATCTCCTTTCCACAACTGGCCAAACAGGTTCCGCTGAATTCAGTCAAGGACTACGAGAATTACATCGCACGACTGCACGCCTTCGAGCGGTACGCGGACGAACACATCGGCCTGATGCGATCAGGGATCAAAGAGGGGATGGTTCTGCCCGCGGTCGTCCTGGAGGGCTACCAAGATTCGATCGCGACACACATTGTCGAAGATCCAAGGCGAAGCCTGCTGTACACTCCCTTTACCAAAATGCCCGCCAAAATAAGCCGGGATGACCAGCAGCGACTAGCCGCGGCAGGGCGTCAGGCGATTTCGTCCAGCGTGGTCGTCGGTTATCGCAAGTTTCTCGAATTCATGGAGCAGGAATATGTACCGGTTTGTCGTGGTTCCATCGGTGCGGCAGCATTACCCAACGGTCGCGACTTCTATCGGCATCGCGTGCGCCGCTTCACCACACTTGAAGTGATGCCCGAGCAGGTACACCAAACAGGACTGGCTGAGGTAACGCGGATTCGTACCGAGATGGCCGAGGTGATCGAACAGGTTGAATTCAAGGGCGATTTCGCTGCATTCTTGAACCATCTGCGCACCGAGCCAAAGTTCTACCCGAAGTCCGCTGAAGAACTGAAAAAGGAGACCGCCTATGTGCTCAAAAAGATGGATGGCCAGTTGCCGCGTCTGTTCAAGACCATGCCACGCACGCCGTACGGCATTCGCGTGGTGCCGGCCTATATCGCTCCCAAGACAACCACCGCCTACTATCAACAACCCACAGGTGATGGTAGCCAGGCGGGCTTTTATTACATCAATACCTACAATCTTCAGGCGCGGCCCTTGTATGGCGTCGAGGCGTTGTCTCTCCATGAAGCCGTACCTGGGCATCACCTTCAGATCGCATTGCAACAGGAGCTAACGGGGCTGCCCGATTTTCGCCGCTTCGCTGGCGTCACGGCTTTTGTTGAAGGCTGGGCGTTGTACTCGGAGCGATTGGGCTTGGAAGTCGGCTTCTATCAGGACCCCTACAGCAACTTTGGACGCTTGACCTACGAAATGTGGCGTGCTTGCCGCCTGGTTGTTGATACGGGTATGCACTTTTTGGGGTGGACTCGTCAGCAGGCCATCCAATTCATGGCCGAGAATACGGCGTTGTCATTGCACAATATCGAAGCCGAAGTCGATCGCTACATCTCATGGCCGGGTCAAGCGCTGGCTTACAAGATCGGCGAACTCAAGATCCGTGAACTACGAACGTTGGCCGAGGCGGAACTCGGCGGAAGATTCGATGTCCGCCTGTTCCACGACGCCGTGTTGGGACATGGGGCGATCCCGTTGGATGTTCTCGAAGAGAATATTCGACAGTTCATCAAGGAGAACAAGTAGCTCGAAACTCGTCGTGCATTTCGGCTTGACGATGTGTGGACCCACCACCTCGCAACCACGCCCCGATCGTCACGCACGCCAGCCCGAAGATTACCATCGCACAAGACGATACAAATGGAACTGAATTGGTTCGTATGCAACTGCTCCAGACGGCTCAGCCTGCTCTTCTGACCGAGATTCTCTTCCGGGTGTACGGATTGTGCGTGGAGCGCATCATGACACCGACCGTTAGCGTATAGGAACGAGAAACCAGTCAGTAATCTTGAGCAGAAATGTATCGAGGGGAGGAGGCGTCTCGCCGGTCAATTGTTCCAACGCCCAGTAGCACGAGCGCTGGACGTATCCTGAATCATCCGTGGCAAATTTCCGGATCGTTGCCACGGCAGACTCGGACTTCATCCGGCCGATGCTGATCGCACTCATTCGCCGCACGCGGTCATCCTCCGGTTCCATCGACATGACATCGGAAAGCCGCTCGATCAAGGTCGCTGTCAGGTCGGCTGGTGCCTTCCCTTCGTGCAACAAGCCAACGGACCAGATTGCTGCGCAGCGTGAAAACACACCAAGTGTGTGGTCTTTGGGAACGTAGTGCATGAGCAATGGTTCTGCATCCATGTATCGCATTTGCCCAAACGCCAAAAACAGCTGGGTGCTTTGCAAATCCACACCTGGAACGGTGAGTGGAATTGCATCCGAGCGAATTCCGTCATACAGTTCGTGCGCTCTAGCTAACATTGCAGGCAAATGCACTGGCAAGGCCAGCCTCCGCAACCCCCAAGCGGAAGCGCTTTTGACTTCGCCACGTGAGTGTTGCATGAGTTCAACAAATCGGTCTCCCGCCGGTTTGTGGTCCAGCGAGACCAGCACGATTACCGCTTGTTCGATGCCGCGCCATTGGTCTCGATTCAACACGGCGGTGGTCTGCTTGATAACTTCCTCATGCAATGTGGGTTCGCTGGCAAGTTGCACAAACGCTCTTGCAACGTGGCGCCTTAACGTAGGGTTCACGTCATCCAGCAACGTCGCCAAGGGCGCAATCAACTTACCTTTCTTTTGTACAATCAGCGTTCGCGCGCCCACGGTTCTCACGCCTGCATCCTTGCTCTTGATGGCCGACTCGGCAAAGCCGCAGACATGCTTGGGATCAATTGCGTAAAGTCGCTGTAACGCACCGGACTGGACGGCAGTGCTATCGTGTGATGCCAGCCCCTCAAGCAGCGCAACGGCGTCCTGGCTGTCTTCCGTTTGCAATAGTTCGAGCGCCAGGACTGTGTTCAATAAAGTGGGTTGCGACTTTGTACCGATCAGGGTGGTTGCCTCGCTGACCAAACCAGGCGCGCGCATTTTAGACAAGGCCCGTGCCGCAGCCATCCGCTCATTGGCGATCAATCTCAAATTGACGGTAATCCGTTTGAGCGAATTGACTGCCTTGGCCTCTTCAGTTTCACCCAATCCGTCAATGGCCAAAATGCGTGCCGCCAGACTGGCTCGAGGATTATCGATCCGGGACAACCACTCATCCTTCATGATATCTGATTTCCATCGAGCCAACGCGGGCTCCACCACCAGCGAGGTGGTCAGGCCATGGACCTTGGCAGTCTCAGCGAGCAACTTGGCATAGTCGCGTGCGTCCAGGTGAACAAGCGTATGGACCGCCGCTCGGTGGACGACCAAATCTTGTTTGGGGACTTTCAACAAATCAGCCAGGCGCGAGTGCGTATCTTCGAGATCCTTCATGCCGCGCTGTTGTGCCAATGCGAACGAATCAGCAGCAAGCTGTTGCAATTCGCTGTCTCCCCGATCTATGGCCTTCAGCCACAGTTCCTTGAGTCCATCAGGCAACGCCAGCTGGACATCGCCAATCTTTAGCTGTGGATCGTGGAACATCACCAGATCGATTGGCTCTTCTTCTTCCGAGACGGCGGCTGGATCTCGGGCGTCACATGGAACCGCTGCTGTCAATAGCCACCCACAACACAGGAGCGGCAGCGCACACGGAAGGCCTTTCAAACGGGTCGAGTCAATCGCCATACTTGCACACCAAACACGAGAAACATGAAGCTGGACACCACGCCGGCGACCCACCAGGTCGCTGGCAACAGGTCGTAGTTCGAAAAGCCGGGAGCCTCGATCACGCTGAGCGCCGCACCTACCGGGTTGATCATCAGCGCCAATTGCACGGTGTCGTGACCAAACGGCGCATCGCGGCCAAGCCAAACCAACATCGGAATCAGGAACAAGGACATGACCGTTACGTAGGATGATGTCGTGGCAACGGCCGTGTTACGAAACAGACTTCCGACCGCGGCGCTGACTGACAGCGCGTAGACCGCCGTCCAGGCCAGACAGATCAACACCAAATTGACCTGCAGCCACATGACGGGCTTGATGTAAATCATCACCAAATAACCAGGTACCGTCGCCATCAGCACCAGCAGCAATGTCCATACTACGCTGAGCAACTTGCCGCGAACGATTTTGGATGACGAGATGGGCGTCATCCGCAGCAACTCCCAACCACCGCTGTCACGTTCTCCACTAATCAATCCCGCGGCAAGGCTTGGTGTCAGCACCACCACCAGGATCACTTGCAAGAACACCATCAATCCGCCGATCGTCTCGACACCCCACGATACCACGCTGGTT
>JASLRF010000034.1 GCA_030744095.1 Pirellulaceae bacterium
CGCCAAGCAGTTTTGTGCAGCCCTTGCCTCGGGCGGTGGTGTTACCTTGTGTCACATTGCCGGAGTTACGCCCGAGGCGCCGACGGTCGAACAGGCCCTCGGTGGTCAGCCGCCACGAGGCCAATTCGTCTTCGGTGAACAACAGCGCCGCGAAACCTACGCCCAACTCCGCACGCACACTGACAACAAAATCGACACGGTCATTCTCGGTTGCCCACACGCCTCGCTGAACGAGATTGCCGAAATCGCTTTCCAATTGAAGGACAGGCATCTCGCTGATGGCGTCAAACTGTGGGTGTGTTCGGCCTACGCCACGCGAGCTTGCGCGGAGCGACTGGGACACGCCAAGACCATTTCGGATGCCGGCGGGTATCTATTCTGCGATACATGCCCCACGAATTCCATGCGATTACAGGCGGAACGAGTTGTCACGCCGAGTTTCAAACAGGCCCACTACGCGCGCGGGATGATCAAAGCAGAAGTCATCGTGGACAACCTGCAGGGTTGTCTGGAGGCCGCACTGACAGGGAGGTGGTGTGATGGCCGATGACGTGATCAGATGCCGTGGCTTAGTGAAGGGGCGAGCCGGAGGCGATGCCCTCGTCGCCCCTACGACTTTGTCGTTTTGGGGAGAAGTGGATCCTGTAACCGGTAGAATCATCGCTCCAGGTCACCCCCTGGAAGGCGAATGCCTGCGAGGAAAGGTCTTGGTGATACGGTCCACGAAGGGATCGTCTGCCACACCGCTCGTGATGGGACTGGCGCACCAAGCAGGCAATGCACCCGTGGCCCTAGTGAATACGGAAGTTGATTCTCTGGCAGCTCTCGGGTGCGTCGTTAATCGTATTCCGATGGTCGCCGAACTGGACACGGATCCGTTCCAAGCCATCAAGACCGGTGATTATGTCCTTGTCGACGCCGACGAAGGCACCCTGGTCGTGACACGATCTCCAGAGCATTCATCACGGTCCGTGTAAAGGGCCTTCTTCATTCCACCGGCTCTGTCGGTGGTCATTGATTACTCCGTTCGCTTGACCGCATCACTTCATCCAAACGGCTCTGCAAGTCGGCGCTACGCGCGACAAGTTCCGGATACGTCTCGGCGATCTGCTCCAGGCACGCACGCAGATCTTCAGCCGCGGATTGTTCAGCGACTGAATCATCAGCACGGCGAAAGGTGCTAAACGCTGCGTTTAATGCGTCAGTGGACGAGGAGTCAGTGGCACGCTCCTGCAGTTCGGTGACGAGTTCTGCAAGTGGAAACCCGATTGCCAGCTTTGCGGACAGAGGCGGGCAACCGGTGGCGAGAATGCTATCCCAATCAACGGAACTCGACGTCCAAACAGAATCCAACTCGTCGCCTGGTGCTTCCTGTTCGGCTTGCAGGCAATCCATCTTTTCGCTGTAACACCGAAACTCGGCCTGCTCCCTCTCCCATGCTTCACGTGACTCGGTCATGGAAAAGGCGAATTCATCTTCGAGTTCCAGGTGGTGACCGTCAAAGACCATGAACATGGGACCGTCTCCGAATGCGCCGTCAGCTTCGGCCTGACAGATTGGACAATCGCAATCCAGCTCCATGCCGTCGCTCGTGACTGGCATGCGCTGCCGCTCGGATTCAATCAGCTCGTTGCACGATTGGCCACAACTGCCGTCTTTGGGCGGTTGAGCAAGCCACTGATCACGGTATTCGGCGAGCCGTTCGACCAGTAGATCGCAACTCGATTCACCACCGATCACGCGATCCCACGCTTCATCGAGCAATGATCTCATGAGGTCAAAGTACAACGCGACTTCGGTCGTCCCGTACCCGCCGAATTGGTACGCAGCAGAATTCACATTCAGCGCCAGTGGAGCGAACCCCTGCATTGACCATTGTTCCGAACGATGCTGGATGTCCTGATCAATCTGGTTCCGATGACAAAGCAATACGGTTCGTGGGGAGTGCCCAAGCAGGTCCTGGCGAGCGGTCATCAGCCAGTCTGCGTGAATCCCGCGGATGGACACGTAGCGATTGTCGTCCCCGGCGTCTTCTGCTGCCCCACCAAGGACGCGGTTTGCAATGAACTCCAACATGGGATGCCCGTACAAAATCGCACGAGATGCAATCTGTTGGTAGTTCTCGAATGATTCGCGACGTTCCTCGATTGCCGATCTCCAGTCGTCGCCGCCGGGCTGAAACGACCACTCTGCCGGCGTGTCGAGCCAGACGATGGGAAATCCATCTCCCTGTTCATCATCGCCGGCCTGAAACGCGCCGCCTTCCTCCGGCAATGTGAACTCGCCGCCGGCAACGACGGACCGGGAATCCAGGTCGATCAGACACCAGCCATCGTCTCCGGTCATGGATGCCATTTCGGTCGCCGTCTGACCGGATTCCTCCCAACGATGGTTCGGTTGGTAGCGGCGAACAGCGATCAGAAAGTCTTCCATTGTTTCAGGCTCAGCTGACAACGCCCCCATCGCAACCAAAACGTTCCACTCGTTGACGGTCCAAGAAATGCCGACACCGGCGGCGCGCACCGTCAGTCGTACCATCATCATCTTTCCCCTTTGTCTGTCTGTGGATCGCCATCGATCAGCTCATTGCCTGCCAGCGAATCTCGAGTTGTGAGTTCAATTTCGTGGGGGTGGCGGTCAACCGTCGATCGCAGATTTGGGCTGTCGTCGACATTGCCGCAGAATATCATGACTCCAGGTCCGATTTCTTGGATGAGCCCCTGGTGTCGCAATATGTCGATCTGCCGTTGAGCACTTTCGGCCTTCTCGTGGAGATCTTCTTTAGGCAGCTCAAACGTGCGTACGCCAACACGTGCGACCCCTAGACGCGTGTCCTGAATCACGACACGGCCATTTTGTGTGCTGTTCCACTCGATGCACAACGCCTTCCGCAAGTCGGAAGGTGGCTGTTCGCCCGCGCATAGCTGGTCCAGCAACTCCTCGACGGAACAATTGTGGTGTCGCAATAGCTGGTCGGCGGTGATGTCACCAACTTCGCCAAACTGCTCGGTCGCAAGTCCATCGAGGGCAACGGCCTCAGCCCAATCGGGGACCGGGGCGCGCCGCACAATTCGGAATCGCCAACCCGCGAGATCCGGATGGCAATCGCCACGTAATTCCAACGTCAACGGTTCGAGACGTCCGAAAAGTCGAATCCAGCCGGTGACGCGTCCGCGTACTGTGTTGTCGAGTTCGCCGCTTTCGACACGGTCTGTAGGTCTCCAGGTCATTCTGGAAGTATACGCACAAAATAATATTAATACAAGTATAAATAATTAACATTATCTGCCAGAACTTCCAGTCACCGTTGAATCCACAGTCGCAGATGCACGCCAGCTCACTGAACAACGATTTCGGTGCCGGGTTGAAAGTAGGGTGTCTCGCCCGTGAACTTGACGGAGATGTCAGCTCGTTTGCGGTCAGCGGCCCAAGTGAAGAGGTATCCGGTCACGCCACGTTGCAGCGCAGCCCTCACATCGGTCCATTGTTTTTGCCCCAGCTTAATCTCCAGGCAGAGGATCAAGTGGACGCCAACATGGCTGATGACGGGATCGCTGAGTTCACCTTTCTTTAGCGCGAAGGCTTGGCTCGAAAAAGGCTCGGGCATCGGTTCACGTCGCGAGATATAGCCGATGTCGCCCCCATTTTCACCGCTAGGCGCTTGCGAATGCTGACGCGCCGCATCGGCAAACGCAATTTCTTTGCTGCTGATGGCTCGCTGAAGATCCTTGGCGCGAACCAAAGCATCGCTCAGGGCTGCCGGATCATTCCCATCCGCCTTCAATAGTAAATGGGCAACTCGGACTTGCGTGCCGTCGAATTCGATGTGATGCTTCGTGAAATAGTTTTGCAGATTCTCTTCCGACAGATATCGGTCCAGGAACCGCTGCCAGCTGAGTTGCCAGCGGAGCGCGCGTGGTAGGTCGTCCGCGTGCATCCCCAACCGCTCGACGTAGCCCGTCAATGTCATTTCGCGCGTCGCCAACCGTTTTTCAAGTTGGGTCTGGGCCAGCTGCACGTCTTGGTCGGTCGCAGCCTGTCGTTTCTCTGCGAGCCAAGCCAGAATCAGTTGCCGGTCGATCAGCTGTTGCAGCGTCTTTGCCTGTAGGAATTTGAGGGCGCCAGCGTCAGCCTGACGCCCCTTGAACACTCGACGCAATTCGCGGTCGACTTCGTCTGCATAGACAGGCACATCCCTCACGGTTGCTGCGATGACGCGCGCGGGCGGAGCGTTGGTTGCATCCAGATCCTGCGCAGACAGTTGGGCGACGATGGGCGCGGTGGAGCTGAAAACGGCCAGGCAAATGATAACGATGCGTCGTGCGTAATCCATCACGGCAATTGAATGTTCTTAAGTTCGTATTCGACGGGAAGGTCCAAGATCAGGGTAGGTGTTTTGTAAACGAAGCTGCAACCCTTCAGGCCGTCTGGGAGGGCGAAGAGATAGGCGAGGCCAGCCTCGTTCTTGCCTTGTCGCGTAGCCTGCAAGCCGACATCGGTGACGCGTGCGCCCTTGCTGTCTTCGATATATGCTTCGTTGTTGAAGATCCACCCACGATGGGATTCCAGCGCATTGTTGGCCTCGTCGTAGGTGACGCCAACACGCACTTCGTACAGTTCGGCGTTCTTGCGGGCACGTTCCAGCGTGACGGTTACGCCAGCAATCCGCATCTCGACATCGTCGGCACTTTCCAGCGCGTCGAACTTGAATGTCTCGACACGACCTGGAACCACCGCGGTCATCGTTCCTTTCAGCGATTCGATCAGCCTGACATCGCGGGAAGGCAGGCCGATCGGCAAGATCAACTCGACGGCGGGCACGCCGTTTGCGGCGGAAGCGTTCAGTGCGCCTCGCGCGGTAGGGAACGAAAGCGAATCGGCTTCATCAGCCGTGATGGTGAGGCTGTCGAGCGCCTGTCGGAGCAAAATCGGTTTGATCCGAGGCTCCCAAGAAACCCTGACGGATAACCGCAGTCCATTGATTCCCGGGTCTCGCAAATCACGGCGAGATTCCATGCGGATCGGTTCGAAGCGAAAGACGCCGCTATAGGTCGCCGCATCGGCCCGACTAACTTCGCCATCACTTGCGGCCCTGAGCACCAGGGTATTGGGTTCTCCGCCGTTCTCGTCGACGGACAGCCCGGCCTGATCGAGAATCTGGTCTAGTGCCCGCCAGTAAGGAACCTTATCGAAATCGACCTTCACAGTGCCGACCTGTTCTTCGTCACTAGTGACGCGATTGCCCGTCTGCTTTTCGAGTGATTGCAGAGCGTCTGCCAACGACATCTCGCCCTTCAGGGTTACCTGCGAAGGTTCGGCTGCGAAGGTGGCGAGGGCCATTTCCAAGGCAGTGCGTACGCGATCCAGCCGTTCCTTCACTTCCGCGGGCGTACGTGCGCTGACCGCAGGCAGATGGCTCAACACGTCTGGTCCCAACTCGACCAACGCCGCTTCCGCCGCGTTGCGCTGCGACGCCTGATCGGCGTTGAGCTGCCGTACCAGTCGTTTCGTTTTATCGACCAGCACCTTCGTGGCGTCAGCAACCGATTTCTCTGCGACAGTATCCGCACTTTTTTCTGTTGTACTTTTCTTTGACAACGCATCTGCAGGTTGAGTGGATTCGGCCTGCGCTGGAAATACAAGACAGATCAGTAATAACGAACCGTGCACGGCGCGATCTCCTGGTCAGTTCTTTCGATCTCGAAGGCCTCTCATCCTACTCCGCCACGGTCACCGTTGTCCAATTCGTAAGCTAGGCTTTAGCGGACGATCTTCTGCGTTTTGCGGTGAAATCGACGATTCCGCCCCCCGCTCTTCTTCCTTTCGAAACGGTTGACACAAGGTCTCCTCATGGTCAAACCTCTCGTATCCGTGGCGTGGTTTGGGTCCGCCCTTATTATTCTCTTTGTCCAGCTGCCTGCCAACGCGCAGAAGTTCACGATCGCGTTGGAGTTGCGTGGCCAACAGGTTGAAGGAACGCCGTTGGCGTGGACGGATTCGGATGTGGCACTGTTGCGGCGAGATGGTTCGCTGCTGAACTTCTCGCCAGCCAACGCGAGGGGGTTCCGCAAGACGGCCGTCGGTTTTCGGAGTTATTCTCAGGGTGAAATTCGTGCACAGCTGGCGCGCGAGTTTGGTCGCAAGTTCGAAGTGTCGGGCACGGGACACTATCTGGTTGTTCATCCGGCTGGCCTTCGTGACCAATGGGCTGGGCGCTTCGAGCAACTCTATCGTTCGTTTGTGCATTATTTTACCGCCCGGGGCTTTCGCCTGCAGGAGCCGCAGTTTCCCCTCATCGCGGTAGTGTTTCCCGACCAGCCTTCCTTTCTGCGTTACGCGCAGCAGACCAAAGAACGCTTGCACCCCAACACACTCGGATACTATTCGCCCACCTCCAACCGCATCTTGCTCTACGACACCACGCATGGCAGGTCGGCAGGCAACGCCAATTGGCAAATCAACGCCGAGACGATCATCCACGAAGCCGCCCACCAATCGGCGTTCAACACATCGATTCACAATCGATTCGCGCATCCACCACGCTGGGTGATCGAAGGCTTGGGCACCATGTTCGAGGCACGTGGCGTATGGAATTCGCGTCAGTATCCTTCGTTTGTAGACCGAATCAACCGCAGTTATCTGGCCGATTTCCAACGATACGTCGCCACGCGTCGCACGAAAGGATCACTATCACGAACTGTCTCGTCCGACCGCTTCTCTCAGTTGCACGCAGCAGACGCCTATGCGGAAGCCTGGGCACTAACCCGGATTATTCATGAGAGCCAAGATTGGCCGTGGTCTGATAGTCTTCCGGTTGTTTTTTGGATAACCGGATGATGGGTGCGCAGAGGTCCCCCTTTCCCCCAGGGGTTTGGTGCGTCGGAGAGGTGGTGGAAGAGTTGGGAGGGGAAAACGAGCGATGGAGAGATTGCTACGGGCCCCTTAGTAACGCTTGGCCGACGTCGCGAAAGTGGTCGAGGAACGGCCACGAACCGGAGAGAAACACACGGACGCGACGCGACGTCACCTTGATTCGTGCGGCAACTTTGATGAGCCGCATCCGCCAGGTACAAGCGTGACCTTCACCAAGTGGGTCCGCTTCGCGGCGACGGTTGAAG
>JASLRF010000035.1 GCA_030744095.1 Pirellulaceae bacterium
GTTACCAGGGATCGGATGTCGTCTTCGAATGCCTCCTCTTCGTCTTCGTCACTCTCGGGGCGATCGGCAAGGCGACGCACCAACGCATCGATCATCTCCGCACCTAAGTTCAGCGGCCTCATCAACCGTGACATCCACCACAACGGTCGCCACAGATGAAAAAGAAAGGCCGGCGCCCATAGCTCGGCAACTGCCGTGGGAATCCAAATTGCCAACGCCAGAACCACAACTGACAGAACAGCGACGCCTGCCACGAAGACTAGCGGTGTCATCGCGGTCAGGCTGCTTAGTCGATGAAAGAACCAGGCCGCACTGGCCGCGATCGCAATCACAATCGC
The DNA here is from genome assembly GCA_030744095.1 of Pirellulaceae bacterium. The sequence continues at coordinate 339 of JASLRF010000035.1, forward strand.
CACAAATTGCAGACTCTCCAAACCCAGTCGCGTTTGCTCGTAGTTGTCCAGGATTTGCCCGAAACGATCCAGCCGATCCCGGCGGCGGCAGTAGGATTGCAACTCGCTACGCGAGAATTCGTGGAGGACTTTAGCCGCATTTGCCGTCAATGCGGCCAGCATCGCCGCCACTATCGCAATTGCCAACAATGTCGCAGTGGACAATTTCACCCTTCTTTTTGGTTATTGGGGATCTCTCGGTCGTCCACGGCCAGCCGCGATTCTCCATCTGGATCAGCACGTTCAGGATCCAGCCCCAGTTCCTTTAAGTACTGCATTTCCTTGCGACGCATGTGGCCGCGTTCTGCGTCGCAATGGTCATCGTAACCAGTTAAATGCAGCGTTCCGTGGATCACGTAGAGTAGCAACTCGTTGCCAGCAGACCAGGCAAATTCTTCTGCACGCAAAATCGCGGTATCCGCGCTGACAATGATCTCGCCATCCAATTGCCCGTCGCTTTCTTCCAACAGGAAACTCAACACGTCAGTGTTGTAATCGTGATTCAGGTAACGCCGATTTAGTTCACGCATCGTGGGATCGTCAACCACTGCGACACTTATTGTGGCGGACGTGACGGACTCTCCGGCCAGAACGACCGAAACCGCCCGACGCGTCAGTGCGGTGTCCACTGGCAAGGCCGACTGTTCGTTGCACACTTCTACGCTAATCACTCGCTGAAACAGAAGAGAAGGAGGGTGTAGAGAGTCTTCTTGCCTACGCTGGCTGCTGCTGACTCGGATACTTGACTCGACCATGATAGACGGCTGTCAGCGATTTTACCAAGCTCTCTTCAATCGTATGCAATTCTCGCAGTGTCAGGCCACACTCGTCAAACTGGTTGTCGAGCAGGCGTTTCATGACCAGGTCTCGTACCACATGGTCAATTCGCGATGGAGCCGGGTCGACCAATGTCCGGCAGATGCTTTCGGAGGCATCAGCGAGCATCAACACGCCGGTCTCTTTTGTCTTCGGTGTGGGGCCGGGATAGCGAAAACTGCTTTCATCCACTTCACTCGTATCGGGATTCTCTTCGCGTTGTTTCGCTGCGGCGCGATAAAAATACTCGACCAATGTCGTGCCATGATGCTGTTCGATGAAATCAACAATCGAACGCGGTAGATGGTGCTGGCGTGCCAAGTCGGCACCGTCCTTCACATGCGCGATGATCACCAGCGTACTCATTGCCGGCACGAGCGAGTCGTGGCGATTGTCTTGGCCTCCCTGATTTTCGACAAAGTAGCCAGGTTTGAGCATCTTGCCGATGTCGTGAAAATACGCCCCTACACGAACCAGTAGCCCGTTGGCACCGATCGCATCCGCGGCCGCCTCGGCGATCGTGGCGACCGTGATCGAATGGTTGTACGTTCCCGGCGCGCGGCGGACAAGTTCCTGCAACAAAGGGTGCGCCGCATCGCCAAGTTCCAGCAGGCTGAGATCCGTTTGAACGTCAAACAGTCGCTCGATGAACGGCAGCAAGCCGGTCATGAGAATTCCGGCCAGAAAGGTACAAAACCCAAACCACGCCGCGCCCAGAGCCAAGCGAAGAAGGAAGGAATCTTGGATCCACACTTCCGAATCGAACGGCGCATTGGTCACTCCAGACCACCCGTACGATTGGCCCGTCAATGTTCCGACGCCGAGGGCGGTGAAAGCGACGACACCAGCAGCTCCCAGGCCGACATAGATCAGCTTGGTGCGACTTCGGATCCGCCCCAAAAATAAGATCGAAGCGGACATTGCCGCCACCAGGATCACAAACTCAGCCAAGCCCTGTCCCAACGAAAGCGTCACGACCAATGCGATCACCACCGCCAGGAGCAAGGCGAGTTCACGACCGTAGGCGATCGTTACAGTAATGCCAAACAGCACCAAGGGGACCAATTCTGATCTCCATTGATCGCTTGACGTCAACACGCACAATGTGACGGTGAAAGTGACTAAAGCGAGCATCGTGGCCAGACGGCGTAATTCCATGGCCAAGGGGCGATGATGATAAAAAATGTAAGTTCCGCATAACATGTACAAGGCAGCGAACATCCCCAGATCTGCGATGGAGTGACGCACCATCTGGGTAAAGTTCATATTCTTGACCAGGCTACGATGCTCGAGTCGCAGCAGATCGATGTGCTCTTTGGTCAGCGGCTGACCGCCCACAATGAGCACGTCGCCGGGGTGATAGTCAATCGTGGCATCTTCGATCCAACTCGCCGCCTCCTCGCGGGAGATGTTCGTTGCTTCGTTATCGATGGCGAGCGTTGTAGGCAGTTTCTTGTTTGTCAACCATGTGAAAATCAAATGCGAGGTAGTTTCCAAGTGTTTTTCGGCAATCCCTACGATCTTCAGTTCGCGCTGCAGGTCAGCCTCGAGCTTCGCCATAACCTCGTTGAAACGAACGTCCCGAACTTCCACACGACGAATTGACGCGGGATCGCCCACGTCCAGAATCTGGATCGCGGTCTGGCTGCCTTCATTCAAGTCATGCTGCAAATTCGCCAGCAAGCCGTCACGCTCGAATTCCGCAAATGCACCTTGCACCGCACGTTCAAATCGCGCCAACTCCGCGTCATCTGCCAAGGCCTCGCGAAATTCAGTAAACAGTAGCTCTTCATTCTCTTCGTTGGCAACCTTTTCGACTTTCGAGAATTCGGGCCATACCTTGGGCGAGTCCTTTTGCAATTGGGCGAACGATTCGGCGTTGATGATCTGAAAGACGCTGTCCTTAAGGGCAGTGCGGAATTCGATCAGCGGTTGACGATCGTGCACGTAGACGCTCAGGGCGTGGCTGCGAGCTGTCTGCTTGCGGTTTGTGGTCTCGACAGGATCATACTTGTTGAACGTCTCGCGAGCGGTGATGTCGCGGGGTGGCGTGTAACCAGCGCGAAACGGGAATCGTGGAGCCCAGGCCGAGGTTGACGCCCACATGACGATTGCCGCCAGCAAGCAACATGCCAGCCGAATGAGCACATCGCCACGCCGCAGCGCACCCAATGATCGAGCCAAGTGGCCGGGGGGAAGACGCAGGCCTGCCACCAGATCGGAACGCGTACGAGGTTGATTGCCGTTTGACATCATTCGATTATCTAACGCCGCGACTTCTTGGAACTGCCCCGCGGCGACTCTTCATATGCGTTCACGATGTCCTGCACCAACCGGTGTCGAACAATGTCCGCTCTGGATAATTGAATCTGCGCGATCCCTCGGACAGCGCGCAACCGTGACAACGCGTCGATTAACCCACTGCGAGCGTGTGGAGGGAGATCGACCTGGGTCGGGTCTCCGGCGATCACGATTCGCGATCCTTCGCCCATCCGCGTCAAAAACATCTTCATCTGCGCAATGGTTGTATTTTGAGCTTCGTCCAAAATGATGAATGCCGAGTTCAGTGTTCTGCCTCGCATATATGCAAGCGGAACCACTTCTATCACGTCCTGTTCCATGAATCGTTGGATTTGATCATAGTCGATCATTTCGTGCAATGCGTCGAGCAATGGGCGCAGGTACGGGTTGATCTTGGCTCGCAGGTCGCCAGGTAGGAATCCCAGGCTTTCGCCGGCTTCCACCGCCGGACGCACCAACACGATCTTGTGGATTTCCTGATTCTTCAACGCCTCCACTGCCAGGGCGACGGCCAGGTACGTCTTGCCAGTGCCTGCCGGGCCAGCCGAGAAAACCACGTCGTGCTTGCGAATGGCCTCGATGTAACGCGCCTGTCCGGCGGTGCGTGGCTTGATTGTCTGGGTTACTTCGATGACGTCGATCGTGGGCTGCGTCTCGCGGTCGTCGTGGCCAACCACGCTGGCGATGACGCGCGCTACATCATCTTCGCCCAGCGTGCCGCGCCGTTCCGCAATCGCTTTAAGCAGTTCCAGCACCTCCGTGGCCAGTGCGACGGCCGACTCGTCGCCCATCACGCGCACCTCGCCATCGCGGTGGGCAATGGAAACGCCAAGCGCCTCACGGACCGTTCTTAGATGCTGGTCGCATGCTCCGAACAGCGACAGAACTAACTCGGGTTCAACCAGCGATAATGTGGCTTCAGTCATTCATTTGCGGCCCGCACCGGGGACGGCCGCGTGAAACACGATATACACTCTAAACAACTATAGCCAATCTTTGACTCCAGGAATCGGGGAGGGTTCCCCGTATTTCGTAAGTGACTATTGTCAAATAGGTTGCAATCTGAAGAAAATCACCGCGAAGGGGGTTATGTGGACCGACGCGGCTCGTTCCAGCGGTATCGACCTTCCCTGTGGGTGGCCAGCTGTGGCTGCCAGCGACTCAGAGCTGCGGTCACGATCGAGCTTGACGGGAGAATGCCCGACAAGTACCTTCCTGCCGCTTTCTGCTTGTCAATGCGCCGTTCCAGGCAAAGAAATACCAAATTCTGCCGTGTCGACGTCACCTGTCGGTCTCGGAATTCATGTTCGACGGAGTTCTCTCGCATGCCTCGCTGCCTGCAAACCCAGCCCGTTGTTTTCTTGTTAATTGCCTGCCTGACAGCCCCTGGTTGCAGTTCACCGCTGTTCCGTGGGCAAAGCCCTGATCCAAGCGTTGCGCATGAACCAGCGGACTCAGGCGAGCCGGGTGATGCTGATATGAGAGTGCGTCTCGTCGGTGATCTGGCATCTCCCTACGGCACTGCGGGGCAGCGTATCGAAGCAGTCGCTCTGGTGACGCAACTGCCGGGAACCGGAAGCGACCCACCTCCCTCGCCGCTCCGCGAACAGCTGATCAAGGCAATGCAAACACACGACGTCAAGAGGTCAACGGATACGCTGGCATCCACAAAGACCGCCATGGTTCTGGTTCGTGGCGTTATCCCGCCGGGCGCACAGAAGGGAGACACCTTTGATGTCGAGGTGTATAACCCGCCGCGTTCTAAGACTGACAGTCTCCGCGGCGGTTTTCTGATGCAGTGTCGCCTGCGCGAGCACAAGGTGTTGGATAACTCGCTTCGAGAAGGGCACGTCGCGGCGTTGGCCAAAGGTGAGATCATTGTCGATGCGTTCTTTGAAGGCTCGGACAATCCCGGTAACGAAACTCGTGGTCGTGCACTAGGTGCGGGGATTGTACAACGTTCGCGGCCTTTGGGGTTGTATATCGTCGACGACTACGCGTCGGTGAGAACCAGTGCCGCCATCGGCGCGGCCATCAACCAGCGGTTCCATCACTTCGATCACGGTGCCAAGAAGGGCGTCGCCAATCCAACGCGAGACAACGTCGTCGAACTGATTGTGCATCCGCGGTACCGCAATAACCTCGGCCGGTACTTGACGGTCATTCGGAACATTCCGGTCGTGAAATCACCCAATGAAGTTATTGACCGAATCATGATCTTGGAGCGCATGCTGCTTGAGCCCACGACCTCGCAAACGGCGGCCTTGCAGTTGGAAGCGATCGGTGACGACGGCGTGCCGGCACTACGCAAAGGGGTGGTGTCGCCGGACCCGGAAGTGCGATTCTATGCGGCTGAATCGCTCGCTTACCTGGACGACACGGATGCCGCCGAAGCACTGTTCGAGGCCGCTCGGGATGAACGCGCGTTCCGTTGGAGAGCACTCGCCGCGCTGTCTACGCTAAATTCGTTTCAGGCAGAGGAATCGCTCGAGAAGCTCATGAATTCCTCAAGTGCCGAGACCCGTTACGGCGCCTTTCGGGCACTTCGCGAACGGAATCCCCGTGATCCGTTGGTGCGGGGTGAGCTGCTTGACAAGAAGTTCCGCTACCATGTTGTCGGTACGACGGATGAATCGATGATTCACTTTTCACGATCGCGACGCGCGGAAATTGTCGTGTTTGGGCAAGATATTCGCATTCACCCTCCAGAGTTTCTGTTTGCGGGTAAAGAGATTCTGATAAAGCGGGTGGACAACAACACGTTGCGATTGAGCCGCTTCTCGTCTGATGGAGAAGACGTGCACGTTACCAGTTCGACCAAATTGGACGATTTGATTCGAGCCATCGTCAAACTGGACGGTGGATACGCCGAAGTCTTCGCGGCCATGGACGAAGCAAAATCCCGCGGCCTGCTTGACGCCCGTCTGGAAATCGACGCTTTGCCCCATCCGAATCGACGATTCGTACGACAGGAAGACGGGACCCAGGTTGCTGAGACGGAACCGCGATTCCATGTCACAAATCCAATTCCCGACTTATTTTTGGATCGCCTGAGCAGTGACCGAAGCGCGCCCGAGGGAGATTTGGGTGACATCGACCAGCCACGGCGGACGAAGCAAGGGTTCTTTGGTAGAATGACCTCCTTGTGGACTGAGTAATGGTCCCATCCGCGGAGCCCCCGCGGTCGTCAAGTCAATCGCCTGCCGTCATTTTTCTCTGACCATGCTCAAAGCGCTGGAACTCGTCGGCTTCAAGAGCTTCGCCGATAAGACGCGCTTCGATTTCCCCGAGGGCATCACCGTGGTGGTTGGCCCCAACGGTTCGGGGAAGTCGAATATCGTCGATGCGATGAAGTGGGTGCTTGGCTCGCAAAGCGCCAAGGCCCTACGCGGTAAGGACATGTCCGACGTCATCTTCAAAGGCTCGTCGGACGGCCGCCGGATGATGAATACGGCCGAAGCGACCATCATTTTCGAGAATGCCGACGGTCGCCTTCCCTTGGATGCCCCCGAAGTTCACGTCACACGTCGTGTCTATCGCAGTGGCGAAAGCGAATACCTGATCAACCGCGAACCTTGTCGCCTGAAGGACATCAAAGATCTGTTCCGTGGGTCCGGTGTCGGGGTAGACGCTTATAGCCTGATCGAGCAGGGCAAGGTCGATCGGCTGCTGCAGGCGTCAGCACGCGATCGCCGGGCCATTTTCGAAGAAGCAGCGGGAATCAGCCGGTTCAAAGCAAAGAAACTGGAAGCCCAACGCCGTCTGGAACGCGTCGATCAGAACTTATTGCGTCTCTCCGATATCGTCGAGGAAGTGGAAAGCCGGCTCAGGAGTGTCCGGTCGCAGGCCTCCAAGGCAAAACGCTATCGTGAGTTCAGTGCCCGGCTCCAGGAATTGCGGACACAAGTTGGGATGACGGACTGGCGCCGCTTGACTGATAAATTGGCTGTTATCGAAGAGGATCTGGCAAGTCTCGTCAGCCAATCGGGTACGCTGGTCAGTCAAATCGAAGCGGCGGAATCGCGAGCACTCGAGTTGGAAACACGGATCGAAGCTGCCACGGATACCGTCCGCCAGTGTGAACGTCAGATTGCGGACAACCACGAAGGAATCGCGCTACTGACGTCATCCGCTGAACAGGCACGCACACGGTCAGGTGATTTCGCTGAAGCGGCGCAGCGACATCGCACACAACTCGCCATAACGACAGGCCGAGCCAGCAGCTTGTCGCTTAGGTACCGTGAAACCATCGATCAGCTCAGGGAAGCCGAGACCGTTTGCCGGACCCTGCACCGTCAGCTCAACGACTACCAGCAGGCCGAAGCCAAACATCGTGAACAACTTGCTTCCTTGCGCGTGGACAACCAGGAACGCTGTGATTGCCACCAGCAAGACTCGGGCGAATTGGCCGGGTTGCGAAAGCAGATCAGCCGTCAGGAATCCGAACTGGCGGCACTGAATTCAACCGAAAGGCGATGTGCCAGCCAGTTGGAGGAACTGGAGAAACTGATTGCGAAGGCCGTGGCCGAACTGCACCAATTCGAACAAG
>JASLRF010000036.1 GCA_030744095.1 Pirellulaceae bacterium
GCCGTTTCGCCAAGTCGGCAGACACTCTGCTTTCGCCCAACCTCTTCAAAATCCAACCCCCCACAGCGATGAAACGAATTCTCCTTAAATCCAAGATTCACCGTGCGACGGTGACAGAAGCGAATCTTGAGTATGAAGGTAGTGTCACGATCGACACCGATCTGCTCCAGGCCGCTGACATTGTCGAGCACGAGAGGGTCGAGATCTACAATATCTCCAGCGGCACACGCCTGGCGACATACGCGATTGGTGGCGAGGCCGGATCCGGGACGATCTGCATCAATGGCGCGGCTGCCCATCTGGTTTCACCTGGTGATCTGGTGATCATTGTCAGCTATGCCGAGTACTCCGTTGAAGAACTAGGCAGCCACGTGCCGCAGTTGATTCTTGTCGATCGCAACAATCGGCCTGTGCACGACGCCGCAAATGCCAACTGATGGCCGGTACAAGTAGACCCTCAACCAGGCCAGATTGGGAACCACGAAAGAAACCATGTCACGCTTCGCGCAACGACGCTCCAAGCTCCGCAAACTCATCGCCAAACACGACGCCAGCGCGATGCTCGTCACGGGCGAGCGCAATGTCACCTACTTGACGGGCTTTACAGGCGACAGCAGCTTCTTGTTGTTGTCAGCTCGTGAAGCGATTCTGATCAGCGACGCGCGCTACACGATTCAGTTGGAAGAGGAGTGTCCTGATCTGAACTTGGTGATCCGGTCGCCCGTGACGAAGATTCATACTGCCGCCGCCGAAGCGGTAATCTCCGCGAAAATCTCTAAGTTGGCCGTTGAAGCACACAACCTGTCGCTCGCGAATTACCAGGTGATCGCAGGCGAGTTGGCGGGCGTCGATTGCGTGCCCACGGTCGGAATAGTCGAAGCGCTACGTGAGGTGAAAGACAAAGACGAGCTTAACGAGATTCGCTACTCGGTCATGTTGGCCGAACGCGCCTTTGCTGTTGTGCGAGCATCGTTGCGACCGGATCAGACAGAAAAGGAGATCGCCGACGCGTTGGAGCATCAGATTCGCCTGTTCGGCGGCCGAGGTACCAGCTTTACACCGATCGTCGGTGTTGGCGACCGATCAGCATTGCCCCACTATCGACCCGGCGATCTGCGGGTCGGCGATGCGGGATTCACGTTGGTGGACTGGGGCGCTCAGGGGCGGCTGTACATGAGCGACCTCACACGTATGGTCGTTACGGGCAAGGCCCCTGCCAAATTGGAAAGGATCTACAACATTGTGCTTGCTGCAAATCAAAGGGCGATCGAAACGATCCGGCCGGGAGTGATGATGAACGAGGTTGACGGGGCAGCGCGGAAAGTGATCGAAGATCACGGTTATGGCAAGAAGTTCAGCCATTCACTCGGTCACGGTATCGGTCTGCAGATTCACGAAGGGCCCTGGCTCCGGGGCAACGAGAAACAGCCACTCAAAGCTGGCATGGTCGTGACCGTCGAACCCGGAATCTACTTGCCGGGATTTGGTGGCGTGCGGATTGAGGATGATGTCTTAGTGACACGTGGCGCCAGCGAAGTCCTCTCCTCGGTCCCGAAGCAATGGGAAGATTGTCACACGCCAACGTAAACGACTGAAGATGTTGGAACTGCCGATCGTCCTCGAACTGTTTGACGGGCGCTTCAGGGGATCATGCCGGCGGTTGACGCGAATCAGCATGAGCATTAGAATCCGGCTTAAGTTGAATTCCCGTAGGGATTTGTGGAAATCGAATCCAATGGAATCGGATTTCATTCGCGGAGCAAAAAATGGCCGAATCGGAATCGAGTGGTGGTGTTTTCGACGAAGCACGGTTTCTTCGAATTGTCGAACTGATGAAGGAACACGATTTGGCGGAAGTCGATCTCCGCGACGCCGAGCAACGAATTTGCATCAAACGAGGAGCAGCGGTTCCACCGATGAGCGGTCACATGGCTCCGAGCTTCATGCCGCCCGCGTACATGCAGCCACCGGCGGCCCCGCAAGTCGCAGCACCGGCACAGACAGTTGCCCAGCCCGGACCTGTGGACGCTGACGACCCCAACGTCATCGTGATCAAGTCGCCGATGGTTGGCACGTTTTACTCGAAGCCCAATCCGAAAGCTGCCTCGTACGTCAAGGTTGGTGACCACGTCGAGCCAGAGACAACGATCTGCATCATCGAAGCGATGAAGGTTTTTAATGAAATTCCCGCCGAGATGAGTGGCAAAGTCGTGGCGATCCTCGTTGGCGAGGAGGAGCCCGTTGAATTTGGTAAGCCGCTCTTCAAAATTGACACGACAGGTTAGACACCTTCACTTGATGAACGTGACCTATTCGCCCCGGGCTCTGGATATGATCTTCTGGCACGCATGTTCAACAGGATTCTGATAGCAAATCGCGGCGAAATCGCCCTACGCATTATCCGTGCGTGTCGCGAGATGGGGATCGAAACGGTTGCCGTGTTCAGCGACGCCGATCGGGGCAGCGCGTACCTCGACATGGCGGATGAAGCGATTTGCGTTGGACCTGCGAAATCGGCGCGAAGCTATCTGAAGATCGACCAGATCATTAGTGCTGCCGAAGTCGGCAACGTCGAAGCGATTCATCCGGGTTACGGATTCCTGGCTGAGAACTCGCATTTCAACGAAGTATGCCGCAGTTGCAAGATCGACTTCATCGGGCCGACCCCCGAAGCGATGGACCTGTTGGGCGACAAGAACCGAGCTCGCGACATCGCGCGCAAGGCCGACGTGCCAGTGGTTCCCGGCAGCGGCGGGCTGCTCTCTGACGAAGCTGAGGCCCTGAAAGTTGCTCACGAAATCGGTTTCCCCGTCCTGATCAAGGCGACGGCCGGTGGTGGCGGCAAGGGCATGCGCGTCGCAGCCAACGATCTAGTTCTGAAGACGGCGATCCAGCAGGCTCAAAGCGAAGCCCAGGCGGCTTTCGGCAATGATGGGGTCTATCTGGAAAGGTATGTCGAACGACCGCGACATGTCGAAGTTCAAGTCCTGGCGGATTTGCACGGCAACGTCGTACACCTGTGGGAACGTGAATGTTCGACCCAGCGACGGCATCAAAAGCTGATTGAGGAGAGCCCGGCACCAAACTTACCCCAAGAGACGCGCGAAGCGATGTGTCAGGCAGCCGTGCGACTGATCAAGAGCGTCAACTACACGAATGCCGGGACCGTCGAGTTTATCGTTGACCAGGAAAACAACTATTACTTTATCGAAGTCAACGCTCGAATTCAGGTTGAACACCCGGTCTCCGAAATGGTAACCGGAATCGATCTGATTCGGTCGCAGATTTCTATCGCGGCGGGTGAGCCGTTGCCGCTGACCCAATCCGTTATCGTGCAACGTGGCGCGGCGATCGAATGTCGCATCAATGCTGAAGACCCAGATCGCAATTTTCAGCCGTGTCCTGGTCTGATCAAGAAAATGTTCACGCCCGGCGGGATGGGGGTGCGATTCGAATCACACGTCCATGAGGGGTACGTGGTCCCGCCACATTATGATTCGATGATCGGCAAGCTGATTGTACACCAGCCGACACGCTCCGAAGCGATTGCCTGTATGCTGCGGGCGTTGGACGAACTGCGAATCGAGGGCATTCAAACCACGGTGCCCTTCCATAAGAAGGTGCTGCAACATTCCGAGTTCGTCGAAGGTTGGGTCGATACCAACTTTGTCGAGCGGGTGTTCTTGAGCAAATAATGATATGAGTTGGAGGAGTTGAGATATGGACAGCCCTCTGTCCAGGCCACCGAAATCAGAGTCTTCAATTCGCCGAGTGGCGATTTTGTTTGCCGGCGGTCCCGCTCCGGCGGCCAACGCCGTGATTTCGACCTGCGCGGTTTCGTTTCTGCGGAATAACATTCAGGTATTGGGGATCAAGCACGGGTATTTGAATCTGATCGATTATTCCTCGGACAGGCCACTGGAAGCGGGAAAGGACTTCGTCGTACTGGACGACACTGCCTTGCGTAGGACCCGCAATTCGCAAGGCATTCTGATCGGCACGGCTCGTAGCAATCCAGGCAAGAGTATTTCGAAACCCAAACACTTGGACGATCCCGATCGAAGCGCGCCGCTGCGACGTGTGTATGAAGCACTCTGTTCGCTGGAGGTCGACGCCTTAGTCTCCATTGGTGGCGATGACACACTAAAGACCGCCAACAAGTTCAAGATGTTCCAAGACCGATTGCCAAAGAATTCAAGACAGATTCCAGTCGTCCATTTGCCTAAAACGATCGACAACGACTACCACGGAATTGATTTCACCTTCGGATTCTTCACGGCCGTCGACACGTTAGCCACGGAGATTCGTAACCTGCTCTACGATGCCGAAGCTGGCCAGGCCTACTTTCTGGCCGAAACGATGGGCCGCAGCGCTGGCTGGCTGGCCTACGGGGCAGCAATTGCCGGGGAAGCGAGCTTGGTGATCAGTGTCGAAGACATCATTGGTGAATTCCGCGGCAGAGAGTCAGTCACTAATCCGAAAACGGGCCAAGTCGAAACACGTAAGATTGTGAAACTCGACCAGCTGATCGATCGCATCGTCAAGACCATAGTCGCGCGCGAAGACGAAGGCAAGAATTTCGGTGTCGTCGTGATTGCCGAAGGCGTGGCCGAGTTCCTGCCCATGAAATACTTGGAGGGGATTCCGCGGGACGACCACGGGCACATTTCAATTTCACAAGTTGCCTTGGGGCGGATGCTCGCCGGGCTGGTCGCCGAATGCTATCAAAAGACCACCGGAAGGAAGCGGAAAGTCAACGGCCTGCAGCTGGGTTATGAATCGCGTTGCGCCAAACCAAGCGCCTTCGATGTGATGTTGGGGAGCCAGTTAGGAGTGGGTGCCTATCGAGCGCTGGTGGAAAAGAACTTGAACGGCGTGATGGTCTCGGTGAAAGGCCAGCTGGAGCTGCATTACGAGCCTTTCGATAATCTCGTCGACCCCAAAACGCTCGTCACGAAAGTTCGATACATTGATCCGGCAAGCGATTTTCACAGCCTGGCTCGCTTCTTGGAAACCGACGTTAATCGGTAAACAGTGGGTACATCACACGAAATCCGCGCTCGCCCAACATTTGCGTGGGTGTTCCATCGACCGTTTTTTGGCGACCAAGTCATGCTCAGCTCGAATTGTTGCGTGGCCAGATAGGTTTCTGAACAGGAGGACGCGGAGCAAGCAGAGTTCCGGATTCTGCCCTCTCCGTTTCCTCCGCGTCCTCCTGTTCATTTGCCTCGGCCGAGCGGCTAAACTGGAGCCGTTGTGAGCATCCTCCAATGTTCCCTGGTCGCACTCCACATCCCCGCCGATCAGCCACGATCTACTCCCGGACTGGAAACCACCATGCAGGTTTTTCGACCTCTTTTCTTGACAAGCTCTGCCCTTTTCATGGCTTGTGGCGTGGCAGCGGCGGAGGAATCCAAGCCCACCGAAGCAACGTCCGAGCAGCTTGAGTTCTA
>JASLRF010000037.1 GCA_030744095.1 Pirellulaceae bacterium
GCTCTTCAGGTAAATATCTTCGTACTTGACTGTCCGCCACAATCGCTCGATGAAAACGTTGTCCAATGCGCGGCCGTCCATGCTAATAGCAATCTCGTGCCCCTCCAGGACGCTCGTAAATTTCGGCGAGGTGAACTGGCATCCTTGATCGGTGTTGAAGATTTCTGGCTTGCTGATGGTCAGCCCCTGCTCAAGCTTGGCCTCGATCACCTCCTGAAAAGGAACGCAGCTGCTTCGTGACCCGGTAGCTGCCGACCCGGTGGGCACTTTGGTTGGTTTTGAATCCGTCGACCCGACGGACGCTCCCTCCGAATTAGCGGCCTCTTTGAGATGACGGGCCACCGACTCTCGATTGATCCCCAGCTCACGGGCAATCCGCCGCTGCGACCAGCCCTGCGCATATAACGTCTGAATGGAAAGCACTTTAGCCACCTCTAAATGATTCGCCATGTAGGCCAATCCTTCGCTCTAAGAAAAAGCGAACAAGCCTACACGGGAATCTCAAAAGTGGCTGGTCTTGAAACGCCTCAAGGTGGCTGGTTTTGGGCGCTCTGTGACAGCTCGTTCGGTCTTAGCGATCTGCCAACCGCAATCCGCGTACTGCAGCTCGCGCAAGCACACGTCGAAAGCAAGGAAGCGGAAACGGCGTAACGTTGCGATCGCGACAAAACGGTGAGCCAGTCCAGCTGGAAGGCGCACCGTTTGTTTTTGGTGGACGGCTCAACGACAGTGAGGATATCGCCGCAAGACGGCGTGTTCTTCCTTGGTGATGTCCTGCACCCAGGGATCGCAGTGCAGACGATCGTCGTACGCCCATTCGGCGAAATTGTCATCGGTTGACTCCCGCTCGGTCGCCCCGCTGATTGGGCTGCCCGACTTCATGTGTGGGTGTCCGATTGCGCTGATCCGACTGAAGGTAGGTTTTGAAATCACAGAACTCTGCTAAGCTGGTGTCTCCCAGCACGTAGGACAAACCACCCAACCCTATCCAGGATTTTCGAATGAGCAAGTCTAACTTGGACACTCACTCTGTGCCCGACGGCTTTGAATTGGCTCAGATTGGTTTGACTCGGTTTCGAGCGCTCGCCGTCATTCTCTTTACACTTACTCTCATGGCAATCGGCGCGACCGAGCCCGCCGCAGCCGCAGAGAATGGAGACTCGAAGGAAATGTCCCCGATGTTGCAGCCCTGGACCGGACCCTACGGCGGCGTTCCACCGTGGCATTTGGTTCGGCCCAATGAATTTGTGGAGGCCTTTGACGCAGCAATCGCTCAGGCTAGCCGTGACATCGATGCGATCACTGCAAATCCGAAGGCGCCGACGTTCGAAAACACGATCGTGGCGATGGAATCCGCAGGCCGCACGCTCGACCGGCTGCAGTCTCTGTTCGGCGTGCATTCGTCAAACTTGAATCTGGGCCCAGTCCCGGACGTTGAACGCGTCGTCGAACCCAAACTTGCCGAACACCAAGACAAAGTTACCCAGAACGAAAAGTTGTTTTCGCGGATTGCCGCCGTCTACGAAAGTGACGCGAAAGAGAAGTTCACGCTGGCACAGAAACGCCTGGTCGAAGATCGCTACAAGCAATTTGTACGTCGAGGTGCCAGACTGAGCGCCGCAGACAAGGCAACACTGTCTCGGATCAATAAGCGTCTGGCAAGCCTGTTCACAGATTTTAGCCAGAACGTGCTGGCCGACGAGCAAGGATATGTGACGTGGATCGAGGACAAAGCCGATTTGACCGGTTTGCCGGACAGTGTCGTCTCTGCCATGGCCAGTGCGGCGAAGAATCGCGGCAGAGAAGGACAATGGGCCGTGACGAATACCCGCTCGTCAATGGATCCATTCCTCAGTTACGCCAGCAACCGAAAGTTGCGCGAAAAAGTCTGGCGCAACTACTATAGCCGCGGTGACAACGGCGACAGGCACGACAACAACACGATAATCTCGGAGATCCTCAAACTGCGGGCCGAACGAGCGAAACTGCTGGGCTACAAGACACACGCCCATTGGCGGTTGGAACCACAAATGGCCAAGACGCCCGAAGCGACCATGGAACTGATGCTCAAGGTCTGGCCGAAGGCAGTCGCGCGAGTCCGTGAAGAAGTCGCCGACATGCAGAAGATTGCTGACTCGGAGGGCGCAGGAGTTACGATCGAACCCTGGGACTATCGCTTTTATGCCGAAAAAGTTCGCAAGGCAAAATACGATCTCGACTTCAACGAAGTGAAACCGTACCTGCAACTGGAAAAACTACGTGAAGCCATGATGTGGGCTGCCGGCGAGCTGTATGGAATGCAGTTCAAGCAGATCAACGATTTACCCGTATTCCATCCTGATGTACGCGTTTGGGAAGTCTCCGACGTGGCAGGCAAGCACGTCGGCCTGTGGTATCTGGATCCGTATGCCCGCGAAGGCAAACGGAGCGGAGCGTGGATGACTGCTTATCGTTCACAGGAGAATATGGGTGAAGCGCTCACTCCGATCGTTTCGAATAACTCGAACTTTGTCAAAGGCGCGCCAGGCGAAGTTGTTCTAATCTCTTGGGATGACGCGACAACGCTGTTTCACGAGTTCGGCCACGCGCTGCATGGACTCAATTCCAAGGTGAACTATCCGTCGCAGTCCGGCACTTCAGTGGCACGTGACTATGTCGAGTTCCCGTCGCAGCTGAACGAACATTGGCTCCCGACACCCGAGGTGCTGAACCAGTTTGCCGTTCATTACAAGACGGGCAAGCCGATGCCCGCGACGCTGTTGGAAAAGATCGAAAAAGCAGCGACATTCAACCAAGGATTCGCCACCGTCGAGTATCTAGCGAGCGCTTTGGTCGACATGAAGCTCCATTTGGCGGGTGACGTGGAAATCGATCCGGATGCATTTGAGCGCAAGGCGTTGGCTGAGATCGGCATGCCTCACGAGATCGTGATGCGTCACCGCACGCCCCACTTTTCGCATATCTTTGCCGGGGACAGCTATTCTGCCGGCTACTACAGCTACCTGTGGTCAGACGCATTGACTGCTGATGCCGCCGAAGTTTTTGAAGAGGCGGGCACGTACTACGACAAGGCGATTGCCAAGCGGCTACACGATCACATTATGTCCGTAGGCGACACCATTGACCCAGCTGACGGTTTCCGCGCTTTCCGCGGTCGCGATGTCGACACGAGCGCGCTCCTTCGTAAACGCGGCTTCCCCGTCGATTGAACCGGACGGCCTCAGGTGGATATCCACTCGACCAGGCGGAACCGCGCTGCGCTTATTCTGTCCCAAGTACCCAGGAACTACTGTTGCATGCGGGCCTTGAGTTTTCCGACGACTGTTTGAAACTCTTCCCGTAGTTCATTGAACTTCGCCACGCTCTTGTCGCCTGGCGCTTTGACGTAGTCCAGCATGATCGCTTCGGCGCTCAGAAATTCTTCGCCGATGTCGGCGATTTCGCTGGCAAGGTGTGGTGGAATACTGGTGACGCCGTTGGCATCACCATGCAGCAGGTCGGCTTGATTGACCATCAAGCCGCCTACGCGCACTGGCAATCCCAAATGCAGCATGTGGCAGTACGCGTGCGAGCAGATCGTATTGCCGGTGAAGACGGGAAACTTAAGTTCGCGCACTTGCTCCAAATCGCGGCCGCCGCCGTTGGTGACCAGGCCAGCCGATCCAAAGGCTTTGTAGGTGGAACACATGACTTCGCCAAAGACCGCGGCTACGGCGGGATCGTCAGCATCTTGGAACACCACAACGGCCGGGCCCGGCAACTCAGCGAACTGTTCAAGTTGTCTCTGAATCGATCCGTACGCATCGCCACCACTCGGCGGCGCGTCCGAACGAAACTGCGCCGTGGCAGCAAAACCGACCATCGGCGACAGCTCGGGGAAGTCACACTTGACCCGCCCGTCCATGTAGCCCACATTGCGCGGGCGGATGTCAAACAGTTCGATCACGTTGCAGATCGTGGGTGTATCGTACTTGGCCAGTTTGTCGAGTGTTGCTTGGGTAATAGTCATTGGCCTCTTTCTGCCGTCTCTGTTTCCTCTGAGTCCTCCTGTTCAAAACCTGCATCCCGACATGAGTACGGATATTTGGGTTTTGAGACGCAGCCTCGCATGCACCGCCAACGTACCAGCCTCGACGAATCAGCTCAAGCCGCCGGGTCTCATGAATTCGCGACCAAGAACGGCAATCGCCGCGCGAATCCAACATGGTCGACGATTGTATCGATACGGACGCTACGTGATGCCCCACTAATCGCGCCGCGTACTAAGCCGTGTCGTCTGCTGTTTCTCGAACACGGCGTGCCAGTCGCGCCAAGCCTGCCGATCGAAGCCAAAGCTGACGCCGCCACCAATCTCGACTAGCGCGGCAAGTGCTTCGTGATTGGGAACACGGACGCGGATCTGCTTCGGTACTCCGAATTTAGCAATCGGTGTCCCGATATCGTCATTGGGACCGTACGCGATTCCAGTCGTTGTGGTGCCGGGTGACTTACCAGCGAGAGACGGATTCCTAATGGTATGTTCGGTCACCAGCGCATCGATCAAAGGCACAATCGTCGTCGGATCGTTCAGTTTACCGAGCGCGTGGGCGGCCCGATTGACGCGTTGGTTGTCATAATTGCGCAACGTCTTCACTAGCACTTTGACCACTGCGGGGGACTTTCGCGGCAGCACTTCTTCCAAACTGGCATGAAACACTTCAATGTCAGGATTGTCTAGACACGCCGAGACAAGCACCTTGGTCGCACGGGGGTCGTCGATTTGTCCGAGAATGTCAACATACAATAGACGGATCGGCCGAGACTTCTCTCGCGCCAGTTGATAGGCCAAGGCAGGGATCGCGTCCGGAGATCGAATTGAGCGGATGTTTCGCACCGCAGCGATCGGCTGCCCTTTGTTGATTTGCGCTCGCCACATCTTTAACTTGGAAAGCCATTCTTTGGCAGCCAACTCGATCTTGTGGCGAGATTCCATCACATCGATTTCCTGGGATATTCGCCAGCGACCGCGGTAGAACACGTAGCCCTGTTCGTGCAAGAACTCCTTGCGAAGAATCCACTTGCCACGCAGTTGTGAATACCCCAAGCCATGCCATGCGGCTTCGTGTTGCGGATCTAATTCGACGATGCGTCGCAAGTGGCGCGCACGGTGCTCGATCAGACTATTGGTGCGACACCATTCCGCCAACCGCCACTGATCTGCAACGGTATCACGAAACTGCGGTGCGATCTCTTCATACTGGTCGACCTTAGGTTGTTCGCGATCGGTACTGGCAATCTGGCTGGGATGCAGTGTGACGCGAATTCCAGCAGCCGTCTCAATCACCATACGAGTTGGCGACCGTTCATCACGATTGACCCAATGACCACGAACCTGTGCGCCGTTTGCTAAGTGAAAAATGTCGCCGCGGGCGGCGGGCGTCAGGCAGAGCGCAGAGATCGTTATGACAAAAGCGGAAAACCAATACCGAGCAGGCAACCTGACGAAATGCCACGGGCGCCAAGGAAAAACCAAGAGATGTAGTCTGAGATCGTGCATGACGGAAATGATGCTCGTGCGAATGGCGCTCGTGCGAATGGCTAGCAATTCAATATAGGGAGTCTGACCACCGTCAAGCAAGCAAATGGTGGCCGTTGGTGGGGGCTCCGGGGTCGAAGCCGAAGCCACGACTCTGGTTGGTTTCGCTTCTCGATTGCCCAGCTAGCAGCCTCGAATTGATCTAGGGTCAGCCACTGGTTTGCGATAGTCTTCGCAGTCTGGCGTAAAGCGTACATCAGGCAGGAAGCCGAATTTGCCCATGGAGGGGCTTTGTGCGTAAATCAACATTTGTCTTGATCGCTGCCATCGTCTCGATCGGCGGCTATTTCTTCTTGCAGAATTTCAGTCTCGAGGGACTGGAAAACGTCAAAGTTACGCCGCGGGAAACCACCGGAACCGAAAATGGTGCCGGCACCACGGCGGTTTCAACCAACGCTCCGCCTGTCGTACGTAGCGGTAAGACGATTCGGATTGCGGCTTTCAACATTCAAGTGTTCGGTCGCAGCAAGATCAGCAAGCCGATCGTGCTCGACGTTCTCGCTCGAATCATCCGCCATTTTGACGTGATCGCAATTCAGGAAGTTCGTGCGAAGGATCAAGATATCCTGCCGTTGTTTGTCGAAGCCATCAACAACGGGGGGCGCCAATACGACTATGCAATCGGACCACGGCTGGGACGCAGTGCCAGCAAGGAGCAGTATGCATTCATCTTCGATCGCGCTAGTGTCGAAGTCGACCGGCAACAGCTCTACACAATCGATGATCCCGACGATCTAATGCACCATGAACCACTGGTTGGTTGGTTTCGAGTGCGTGGACCGGCCGCGAACCAAGGTTTCACGTTTTCGTTGGTCAACATTCACACCGACCCCGATGAAGTTGCCGACGAAATAAATGTGCTGGATGACGTGATGCGCGTGGTCCGTGATGATGGCCGCAACGAAGACGACGTGATCTTATTGGGCGACTTGAACGCGGATGATCGGCACTTTGGCGAACTGGGCCGCGTGCCACAGATTGCCTGGGCCATTTCCGGTGTACCAACCAATACACGCGGTACAAAACAGTATGACAACCTCGTCTTTTATGCCAATGCCACGCGCGAATTCATGGGACGCACCGGTGTCTTTGATTTTATGCGCGAATACAACATGACCATCGACGAAGCGCTGGAAGTGTCAGACCATTTACCAGTCTGGGCCGAATTCAGCATTTACGAAGGCGGCGAGATTGGTCGCGTAGCGACCCGGCCAACCGACACTACACGGTAGAGAGCAATTCGAGGTGTTCAGCGCAATTACTTCAAATGCGGTCGCACCAATTTCGACCACAATTGGTAACCCTGCTTGTTCAGATGTAGTCCATCTGCCTTGAATAGATCTTTGCGTGGCTGACCGTCATCGCCAATCATGGGCGTGTCGACATCGACAAACTCCAGCCGTGCGTCCTTGGCGGTCGCCTCACGGATCATTCCGTTTGCTTTCCGCATTTCCTCGACCAGTTCCCACCGTTTGATGCTGGGCTTGATCGCCACGAAGACGATGCGTGCTTTCGGCAGGCTGGCGTGGATCGTTCGCGTCAACGATTGATAATCCGCAAATACCGTCTCAACGTCTTTTCCGTGAGCGATGTCGTTGTCACCGGCATACACGACAATGACCCGCGGCTGATACGGAATAATGATTCGGTCGGCGTAACGGATTGAATCGGCGATCTCCGAACCGCCAAAGCCTCGATTGATCGTATTCCGGTCGGGGAACGATTCGCCCAGATCCCAACCGCGAATGCTTGAACTGCCCACAAACAGCAAAGCTCCCTGGGGGGGAGGATCAACCTTGTCTCGCGACTCGAAAGCCGCTATCGACTTCTCCCATTTGTCAGCGGCGGCCGTTTGCGCCAGCGCGCACTGGCCGGCAGTTGAGGCCACCGTCAAAGCTGCAATCAAACTCCAAAAACCTCGTCGCATGGTCATCAAGAATTCTCCATCGTGGTGAACGCACCGTGATACGGCACGGCACACCATTACTCTTCCCAAACGGTATGATATGCGGACATCAGCTCAAAATATTCTAACAACCGCTGATAGAATGTGTGATTCGCGATGGTCGCACTGTCCCCAACGACCAGGAGTTTTCGGCGAGCACGCGTCAGCGCAACGTTCATCCTTCGCACATCCGCCAGAAAACCAATCTCGCCATCGCTGTTGGAGCGCACCAGGGAGATCACAACGGCTTCTTTTTCTCGCCCTTGAAAGCCGTCCACTGTATCGGTCTCCAAGTCGTCCTGTTCCAACAGTTTACGTAGCAGGCGGACTTGGGCCGCATAGGGCGAAATCACGGCAACTTGGTCGGGACTCACACCCATCTCCAACAACTGCTTCACTTTTCGGACGACCAACGCGGCCTCCTGTTCGTTCATGCGACTTTCGCCGTCCGGCTCGATCTGTTCGTCGTATCCAGCACCGGCCGTGTCGATAAAATGCAGCGGCGTGGCGGTGAACGCGTTGTTTTCCACGCCCGGGAGATCGCTCAACAAGTGCTGGGCGATCATGTCGTCGGCAACCAGAGTACCGTCGTAGAACTCGTCCGACGAAAAGTCCATGATCGACCTGTGCATCCGGTACTGCACGCACAGTTGTTTGGCAATCTTGTTTCCGAAACGGTGTACTATTCGCTCGAGCATGCTGACGTTGAAGCCTTCCCGTGCTGCGTCGCGTGAAACAACGGTGGGCGGCAGTTGACAATGATCACCTGCCAGCACGATCCGGTCACAGCGCAGGACGGGAATCCAACAGGCGGGCTCGGTCGCCTGACAAGCTTCGTCGACAACGGCCAGGTCGAAGGCCCGCTTGCCGAGCAAGTCGCTATCCATGCCCGTCAGTGTCGCACACAAAATCGTCGACTGATCAAGAATATGCTGAACAACCTGTGCTTCCAGCCGGCGAGCATCGCTGATCAACTGTTTCGCTTCGTCCCGCATTTCGCGACGTGCGCCAGGAACCGGTTTGGCCCGCGTGTGCTTGCCCGCCTTCTCACGCAATGCAGAGGCCTCGCGAACCAATTTCCGCGCCAGACGCACATCCTCATGCCGGTCGACCAGCAAATCCAACGTGTGCTTCCTCAATTCCGGCAAGACTCGAGCCGGATGCCCCAATCGCACCGCGTTTTCGCCCGCCGCCAACAAACGCTCAAACACGTTGTCCACTGCCAGATTGCTCGGCGCGCAAACCAATACCTTGTTATCTTGGGCGACGGATTGTCGAATCAATTCGACGATTGTGGTCGTCTTGCCCGTCCCCGGCGGACCGTGGATCACCGCCACGTCCTTGGCGGCTAAACCGAACTGCACGGCGGCCCGCTGCGCCTTGTTGAGCGTTGTTTGCCATTGTTCCAAATCGGGCAACGGATCAAACGACGGCGGTCGCTCGCCCAACAGAGAGTCACGGAGCATTGCCGAGCGATCGCCCCGCGCGCCGCGTGCCCGCTGCAACGCCACGCGTTGGCGCTGACGGCCGATCTCGTCGTTGGCAAGGTCCAAGCGAAGGACTGGATTGTCGGCCGAAAACTCTGGAGCAATGTTCAGTGCCACTTTGACGGCAGTCGCAAAGCGGTTGCTGATTACGCCGCGCCACGTCGTTTCAGATTGGTCTCTTTCACTGAGCACGATTGGGGAGCCGATCCCCAGCCTAGACCACGGTAGCCTGGGTGCCGGGCTGCCGCGTTTGCACAATTCCAAGATATAACGGCCGCCCAATCCAGCCTCTTGATCTCGAACCGTCAGATTGATCAGGCTTAGACCGGACTGTTCTGCTTCACCAGGTGAGAGCCGTTCACGCTGTCGGCGCACCTGTTCAGCCTCGGCGACACCTTCCAAGTCCAACAGACGCATCAAGTGCTGTAAGTGATCGTCTTCTGCGCTGCCATCGCCGGCGGCTTCGTACCAAGCTCGAATCAGTCGGTTCGCAAGGTTGGTGCCATCTATGGCCTTGGCCAGCCGATGCCCCCAGGCGTCGGGCACTTCGACGGTTGCCGCGCGGCCACGCACTTCGATTGCACCAATTCTGTTGCGGTCCAGGTTGCCCAATTGAATGACCAACCTGACAATGGTCCCTTTGGTCGTCTTTGGCGGCAAAGCGTCAAGATGTAAGAAGGCCATTGCGAGCGAGAAATCGTTTCAAATTTGTCTGTTAATCACAGGCCCAGGTCGCGGAATTCCAATTCGTTCGCACGGACCAGCACACGTGAACTCTTCACGGCGCAACGGCAAACCTCGGACCAGCATCGACAGGGCACTTGCACAGCGTACAATATCCCAACCGATTCGAGGACCACGGAAAGATGATCAAGCATGACCAACGACCCAAATCGACCGCACGTTGTCGCCACAGTAAGTACCGATTTCGAGGCGGCAGCCATTGTCACCGCGTTAGAAGCGGCAGGCATCAAGGCGATGGCGGTTGGCGGTCACACGGCAGGGTTTCGTGCCGAGGCTCCGGGCGACGTTGCTGTCGTGGTCCAAGAAAACGAAGCCGATCGGGCCGAAACTGTCTTGGCTGAGTTTCGGAAAAAATAGTATGAGAAAGTATGTTACTGACATCCTTTCAATTGCGCTTCATGATCGCCAGGGCGACACCACCAAGTATCAGGGTGCTCGCAGCGATCAGCCTCACAGTCACTTTCTCAGAAAGAAATGTGATGCCGCCAAAGGCGGCAAGAACCGGCACCATAAGTTGTACGACTGATGCCTGCGTAGTCGTCAGGCGGCGGAGCGTCTTGTACCAAAGGATATATCCCACCCCGGACGTAACCACTCCGGATGTCAGTGCGAGCAGGACGCCCATAGGTTGCAGTTGAACCGAGGAAAACGCAACGGCACTCACAATGATCGCCATCGGTGCCGACCGAGCAAAATTCGTGGCGGTCATCACAACGGGTGTGGAAACGCCCTTGCCGCGGATCGAATAAACACCCCAGGCAATTCCTGAGATACACATCAGCAATGCGCCGATCGGGTCAGGAGCCGAGATCCCCGGCAACACGAGAAAGACGAGCCCGCCCATCGCCACGGCCAAGCCGACCCACTGCGCGACTCCAAGCTTCTCGCCCGATCTGATTGCGGCTCCTATCATGGTCACTTGCACCGACCCGAAAAGGATGAGCGCACCCATACCTGTACTGAGCGAAACATACGCCAGGGAGAATGCGGCAGCATAAGCGAACAGCGCAAAGCCTGAACTCCATGAGCCCTTCATCTTCTGCGGTGCTTTGGATTCGGCGACCAATCGAGAGATCGGAATCAGTGCCAGCGCGCCACTCACGAGACGAAGAGTCGTGAACGACACCGGATCGATGAGTTGCCCACCGAGCGCCATTCGGCAGAGCAAAGAGTTGGCAGCAAATGCAAGCAATGTGAAGGTAATTAGGACTACGATCATCGGTTTCCAAGCTACTGGTCGAATTGTTTGCGCTGGACAAGGGTCAGCACACGTTGATGAGGCTAGCGAGGCAGTGCCTCAGACCGAGGCGAGCTATCGCTCCGTTGCAGCGATCCGCTCCCGTGCTATTCCTCACGACATTCTAGACCTTTCTGTCCGAATTCTCGACATGAAGGTCTCTCAACTGCAGCGGGAATTGGTGTCGCTGCGCCGCCGCAACGAGCGGCTGATCGCGCTATTGCGTCTGGTTGTTTCATTCCAATTCATCACAGCGCCAGGACTCGTCAGTTTGAGCACCCCACAGGTCGGTCTGCGGTAGGAGCAATTCAGGCAGGTTGCTATGCGAAATGTCATCAGGCAACGGATGGTGACGCGCGGGGACGCCGTAGGCCAGTGTGTCAGGCGGAACATCCTTGTTGACAACCGAACCGGCACCGATCATGGAATTCCGCCCCACGGTGACTTCCGGGCAAATCGTGACACCGCCACCGATGCAGACGTGTTCTTCGATCCGCGGTCCTCGCACGGGAGCAGCGCGACGCATGGGGTACTTGTCATTCAGAAATGTCGTGCCCGGTCCGATAAACACCATGTCGCCGATCGAGGTGGTGCTGGGGATATAGACGTGGGCCATGATCTTCACACCGTTTCCAACGCGAAGGCGGCCTTCCAGCGTACACTTGTGGTGTACGACGCACCGGTCGCCGATCGTGACCTCGGCACGGATCAATACCTGATGACCGCACTGGAAGCGATGGCCGATCGTGGTGTTGGCGTAGATGATCGTCCCGGAACGAATGATGGCGTGATGGCCGATCCGGAGTGGATTTGAGTCACCTGGATAGCGGTAGCCAAGCACGACACCCTCGTCGATCTGGGCATTCTCTCCGATCTCGTAGTACTTACTACTTTCGATGGGTCGTCTCCTTCGCAAACTGGCGCAAGATTCTGACAGCCTCGTCGGCGAGCACATCGCCGGCTGGATTCCTCAGTGGCGGCCGGAATTTGGTATAGCGATAAAACGAACTCATGTACTCCCGGCCGCCCGTATTGGCGCCATCGGTGATGTAGCCATGCGAAACGTTGGTGTAGCCACAAGGGATGCTGATCGGCAGCGGCGATTCGAGACGAATTTGTCGGCCGATTCCCTGAAACGGCTCGCAGGGCAACCCGACAATGCCAACATCGCCAATGCGAATCACGGCGATCTCCATTTCCAGATGCTTGGGCACTGAGTCGGCGCGGCCTTCTTCGTGCAGATCGAGTGCCCAAACGTTCCAAGCTCGGAGTGGGTCCACTAGCCGTGCGCGGTAATTGGGTGAGAGGGCTCGCGGAAAATTCAGCCCCACGCACGACAAGGTGTTCTTGTCACCCGATTTGGACCGCTGAATGAA
>JASLRF010000038.1 GCA_030744095.1 Pirellulaceae bacterium
AAGGGCATAACTATAAGGCAACTAGCAGTTTTGGTCAACTTCGATGGAGCCATTGTGAGCCGAGCGGAAGTTGCATGTCTGTAAAGCCATAGTCAGCGGACGAGCTTGCGGCCGACCAGTTCCAAGATCCCTCGTGCGACGTGTTCTTTACTGCCCTGGATGGACTGGAGCAAGTTACCTTCGGGATCAATCAGCTCGACGGAATTCTCCACAGCATCCATCGCTTCGGGGCCGTTCAGGACCATCAAGTCGCAGCTCTTGCGTTCGAGTTTAGCGAGTGCGCGAAAACGTTGATCTTCGGTTTCCAAGGCAAACCCGACCAGCCATTGGTGCGGTCGTCGGTTGGCTCCCATCGTGGCCACGACATCGGCGGTTTCCACCAGGTGTAGCACCAGCGGATCGCCTGTCTTGGCGATCTTTTGCATTTCAACTCGCCGCGGTTGATAGTCACACGGGGCGGCCGCGCCAATCAGTCCGTCGCACTGAGGAAAGATGCGTTGGCAGGCGGTCAACATGTCGTCAGTGGTGATCACCGGGACTACCTCGGCACGTGACGGGTAGTCAACTTGCACCGGTCCGCTGACGATAACGACTTCGTGGCCCGCATCGAGTGCCGCTTCCGCCAGTGCTCGGCCCATCCGACCGCTAGAGGCATTGGTCAAGTATCGCACCGGGTCCAAGTATTGGCGCGTGGGGCCTGAAGTGATGAGGATCCGTGTCATGGCTTGACCGTTTGTGTGGGGCGGTCGTTTCCGAACCAATGAACTGGTGAAGAGCTCAATTCAGCAATCGCTGGATCGCCGTAAAGATCGCCTCGGGCGCCGCCATCCGGCCGAAGCCCTGTTTGCGACAGCTTAGCCAGCCTTCGTCTGGTCCAACCAGATGGACTCCGTCTTCTGCAAGTTGCGCGACATTGCGCTGGACCGCGACGGCTTCCCACATCTGGCAGTTCATCGCGGGAGCCAGCAGCACCGGCGATGTGACCGACAGATAGAGCGTGGATACCAGGTCGTCAGCGGCACCTTGCGCAGCCTTGGAGAGAAAGTCTGCGGTGGCGGGTGCGACACAATACAAATGTGCGCGCTCGGCCAGTGAAATATGCGCGCCCAACGGAAAAGCATTCGAATCGAACACGGATACCGCAACGGGACGACCCGTCAAAGCGGCAAACGTGGCCCGTCCCACAAACTGCTCTGCCGCCGATGTCATGGCAACGGTTACGCCAATCCCCGACTGTACGAGTTGGCTCACCAAAGCCGCGGTCTTGTAGGCGGCGATTCCGCCTGTGACACCGATCAGGACTTCACGGTCACTCATGGATTGCGGCCACTCTAGAAAACTCGTATCAGGTTCTTCTGATTAGCCGGCGGTCGGTCAGATGTTCAAAGGATCGATCTCAGGTCCACCACCGCCTTCGTGCAGGTCGCCGGTAATCTTGACTTCGTTCGAGGTATCCAAGAATATCTTGTCCTGCAAGACTTCCTGCAGCACGATTTCCATTTTGTCATCCGATGGCGACTCAATCAGCGGCCGGCTGCCCGCGTTCAATTGGACCAAGCGTTTCTGGATCAACGTGGAAAGTTTGAAACGACCACCAACTTTGTTGACGATTTCTTCTTCTTTCAAGATTTCATGCATCGAGTGAATTTCTCCGTGCGGGGATCGATTGTGTTTTTCTCATGTTTATTGCGTTGACTTGCGTGGTGATTCCATGGTTGTCGCAGATAGTTGGGCCTTCAATATCGAACACACATCGGCGACCGCCTGATCCACGGTGTTGTTCTGCACATCGAACTTGTAACGCTCCTTGAATGTCATTTCATGACGAGCCACTTCCATTCGCCGAGCGATCGAATCGTCGCTGTCGGTATCGCGCTCGCGGAGGCGACGTTCCAGTTCCGCCATGCTTCCCGGATGCAAAAAGATGGTGATTGCGTCCTGATGTGATTCGATCACCGTCATAGCGCCTTCGACGTCAATCTCTAAAACTACCCATTTTCCGGCGTTTACACCAGCGGTCACCGTGCTGCGGAGCGTGCCATAATAGTCGCCGCAGTCAAAGACTTCCTGCCATTCCAGAAAATCCTGATTGTCCCGCCGGGCCAAAAACTGGTCTCGAGCAAGAAAGTGATAGTCTTTTCCATCGACCTCGCCTGGTCGCGGTTGGCGAGTGGTCGCGGAAACGCTCAATTGCAGCGGTAAGTCGCATTCGGCGAGCAGTCGCCCCACAACCGTGGATTTGCCTGCCCCCGAAGGTCCAGAAATGATGACTAGTTTTCCAGGGGCAGATCCGTTCACGGCAGTCTACTCGATGTTCTGAATCATCTCGCGGATGCGCTCAATGGCGGCTTTGATATCGATGACGTTGGCGGTAATCTCCGCGTCGTTGGCTTTCGAGCCGATGGTGTTTGTTTCGCGAAACATCTCCTGAGTGACAAACTCCAGCTTCTTTCCCTGGCTTTCATCCGTCGTCATGATCTTGCGAAACTGTACCAGGTGACTGTGTAGACGAACGGTCTCCTCGGCGATGTCACTCCGCTCGGCATAGATGCCTACCTCGCGAATGACGTCTGCCGGTTCGATCTGCACATCATGTTCGGCAAGCATCTTGTTGATTCGGTCGGTCAGACGTTCGCGATACGAATCGACGACCAGCGGCGCGCGTGCTTCGATCTGTTCCAGATGACTCTTGATATCTCGACAATTCACCTCCAAGTCGGCGGCCATCGCCTGGCCTTCGGTGGCACGCATCTTGGAGAGGCCTTCCAGCGCCTCTGTCAGGGTCTGCTTGACGACAGGCCAGACGGCGTCGACGTCCTGCTGCACAGCGCGGGAGTCGTTGATCACGCCTGGCAAGGCAAGAAGCAATTCGACCTGTAGTGGCGCTACCCCGTCGAGCGTGTTGCGAAAACTCTGAAGCTGTTGGCAATAGCTTGCCAGAACGCTTTCGTTGAGCAGGACATTGGCTTCCGATTCGTGTTCGATCCGTAGATCGACCTGGACGGTACCACGCCGAATCACAGACCGAACCGTTTCATCAACGCGAGAATCCAATCCACCATAGGCTTCGTTGGATCGCGTGGAGAGCTTAAAGAAGCGACTGTTGACCGTCCGCACATCGGCGGCGACCGAAATCCCGTCGGCCTGTCGCTGTGCCGCTCCGTGCCCTGTCATGCTGAGCAGCAAGTGAGAACGCTCCTTTTTTCGCAGCAGGTGTCAGGCCTGACACGATGATACAGAATTACAAGTCGAGGCTTACTGGCCCGGTGCGGGAACCGTAGAAGGCGGAGTGGTCGTGGGATCATCGGCTGCCGGTACGTCAGATGACGTAGCCGCCGCACCACCGTCTGGCTGCTCTGACGTTGTTGCATCTGGTTCGGTGCTCGGCACCGCGCCTGGATCCGTTCCTGTCCCGCTGCTCTCCGTTCCCAGGCCACCCGTTCCCAGGCCATCTGTTCCCAGGCCATCCGTTCCCAGGCCATCCGTTGCAGTGTCGTCCGCTCCCCTGTCCAAGCTGGTCGACGAATTGCCGTCGCCCAAAACGCTCAACTTGGGCGAGTTAAGCAGTTGTACCGATAACGCGGCAATCACGATCCAGACAGCGGCCGTGCCAATGGTGATCCTGGTGAACATATCGCCAGCTTTGGTGCCGAAGGCACTCTGGCCGCCAGCCCCACCGAACGCACCTGCCAATCCACCGCCACGGCCCCGCTGGATCAGTACCAGCAAGATCAAGAACAGTGCCGTCAGGAACATCATACTCCCTAACAGATATTGCATTTCCTAACTTCCTTATGCGGGAGCCGTTGATCGAAGTCTATCGTCGGCCTGTGTCTAATCTCTTCATCTCCGGCGTTTCCGCCGCCAGTGGCAGGTCAATTCCTCGCACCCGAAATGATACCGATGAAATCTTCGACTTTCAGCGAGGCACCCCCGACCAAGGCACCATCAATATTTGGCTGACCGAGCAACTCGGCTGCGTTGCCTGGCTTGACGCTGCCGCCGTATTGAATTCGCAATTGGTCAGCAACATCGGAATTGTAACGGGTTTTCAGCAAACTGCGAAGATCGGCATGGACTTCCTCGGCCTGAGCTGGGGTCGCCACTTTGCCAGTCCCGATGGCCCAGACGGGTTCGTAGGCAATCACGATTTGCTGCATCTGCTCGGCGGACAAGCCGGCCAGCGAGCCTTCCACCTGTGCCTTCACAACGGACTGAGTTTGCCCCGCTTCTCGTTGGTCCAGCGTTTCGCCCACACAAACGATGGGCAGCAGGCCGGATGCCAAGGCCGCGAGCACTTTACGGTTGACCGCATTGTCGGTCTCACCCAGGACGTGGCGTCGTTCGCTGTGGCCCAAGATAACGTACTTGCAGCTCACGTCTTGCAACATGCCAGCACTGATTTCGCCGGTAAACGCACCACCCGATTCGTGGTACATGTTCTGGGCACCCAAGGCAACGTTGGACCCGGAAAGAGCCTGGCTTACGGCATCCAGGTAGACGCTGGCGGGGCAAACTGCGACGTCGACGTCCGTGGTATCGCCCAACTGTTTGACCACGCCACTGGCCAACGCAACCGACTCGGCTCGCGTCAGGTTCATTTTCCAGTTGCCGGCAACAAACTTCTTTCGCATCCAGACCACTCCCACCGCCGCAGTTTTGAAATCGGTACAAGCCGCCGAGTTTAACAAAACGGAAGTGGATTCGTCGAGGCCCGTTTGCGAAACCCCTTGTCTGAGGCCGCTTTAGGGTCAAAAGTTCAGGCATTGGGGCGATAGCTTGGTTTGCCTGGAATTGCAGTTCTCATGCTCACCAACAGTTTTCCGCACGTTACGTACAATGTCCGCAGATCGTCTCCGCCGAACGTACAATTGGTGATCGTGTCGACAGGCGTTTCGCGGAATGCCAGCAGTTTTCCCTGAGGCGAAACAACGTGGATTCCCGGTTTGGTGTCCAGCGTCTCGCTCGTCTTGCGTGTGTCGTGCAGACCGGCTGCCACACACAAATTGCCTTCGGCGTCGATGCACATGCCATCGCCGCTGCGGCCTGGATAGAAGTTGATCAGTATCCGGCCGCTCGAAATAGTACCGTCTTCGGCAAGATCGAAGGCCCGAATGTCACGATGGCGACCCGCATCCGGATGGGCTTCGATCAAATACAACGTTTTGTCGTCCGGTGAGGTGACAATTCCGTTGGGCATGTGTACGTCGGGCCATGCGAGCAGCCGATGGACACCGCCATCAGGGTCAATTCGATAGACGCCTTTGGGATTCTCGCCGGCCGGGTCGTCGACCGCCGATCGCGAGGTAAAGTAGATCCGCCCGGCTCGGTCCAAGCAGACGTCGTTGGGCTTAGCCAGCGGTTTTCCGGCGAATCCGTCCACCAACACGTCACGCCGTCTGGTCGTTGGATCGGTACGTGTGACCCGCCGCGAGCCACCCTCGCAGGCGATCAGCCTCCCCTGCGGATCGAAGGCGAGTCCGTTGGTTTCATTGCTGCCTGTTTGATACGTCGTGAGTTGTTTTCCGGCCGGGTCCCATTTCAGAATCTTGCTGACGGGGACGTTCGTGAAGAGCAGATTTCCTGCACGGTCAACTGCGGGCCCCTCGGTGAATACTTCGTCGTCCTTGATTTCGGCGAGAATCTCGACCTTTCCCAGCAAATCAGTGGAACGCAAATTGTGGTATCGGTCAGCGGCACGGACAACGCCTCCGCAAGCGGCCAGGCCTGTCGCGACGGTCGTTGTTTGGAGGAATTGGCGTCGGGTCTGATGAGGCAGATTCATATTTCGCATGGGCAAAATCGCTCCGGGCGGATGGGATGGTGGCGGGCAACTTGACTCATTTGTAAAGTAACACCTGGATACAAGCTTTCTAGGCCGAATGACTCGGTGAAGCAAGTTTTACGAATATGAATTTTCCAACATGAAAACGGACAACCTCATGAATTCCCAAAGTCACGATGCCGGCGAAGCGGCCGATGTCGAGCCGAAAGAGTCGCTCAACTTCATTGAACAGATCGTTGAAGCTGATTTGAAGTCAGGAAAATGGAATGGCCGCGTTCACACTCGGTTTCCCCCCGAACCCAACGGCTACTTGCATATCGGACACGCCAAGAGCATCTGCCTGAATTTTGGTTTGGCGAAGAAATACAACGGCAAATGCAACCTCCGTTTCGACGACAC
>JASLRF010000039.1 GCA_030744095.1 Pirellulaceae bacterium
ACAAGCGCACGTACCAGTCTGTGTGGTAACAGAGTTGGACGTTTTTCGGGATGCGGATACGTTCGGCGAATTGGTTGAGGCCGTTACCGGCGCTCCAGCTCTTCAGCCCTGGCTCGCGACACGTGAACGTCTGGCGAGCCACTTGGAAGGCTGGTACGACGAAGAGATGCTCTCGAAAAATACCGGTGAGTTGGAGAGTTTCCTGGACCAGCTCAAAGACGGAGTCGAGGCAGAGGAGACGGCGAAACTGCAAACCGAACGTGACGAAAAGTTCACCAAGTGGCAGCACTTTAAGTGCGAGCGTTTGGGGGCTCTGCCACACGATCTTCGGATCTGGGTTGAAGAGTTGATCGACGAATTGAAACGCAAGGGAATCTTCGTTTCAACTCAGGGGCAGTTGCAGCAGTGGATTGCCGGCACTGAATCGATCAGCGAACGAGCGAATTGGTTCACCACTGCGATTGAGATGGTCGACCAGGGTCAATGTCCTGCCGATCTGCGTGCTTTCGTGGCGGACTTGGTGGCATTCGCCAGCACGTCTTCAGTGCCGCGTGCCGCACGCCGAGGCAACCGAGCATGAGCTGCAGCCGTCGCTGTTCCCACGGCTGCTGGCGCAACCGCCGCCCACAGCGTCTTCTGTGCCGCAGTCCGGCCCACAGGCCGTGGTCAGCGCTTCGGTAAACTTTCGAAACTGAACTTTGGTTTCATAGGTCCGAGCGAGCCGGCCGGTCAACCGTTCTACTTCCGGAGAAACCTCGCCCAGGAAATAGAAGTACAGAGACTGACCGTCGAACAGGTGTTCGACATCCATCAGCACGGCAGCCTGGTCATATTCGGCCAGGAGTTGTGTACAGGCGGCAAAGGCCTCTTCTTTGCGGCGTTCAATCCGATCCAAGAGCAGATCATCCTCGACGGTGACGCCTCGCAGCAGTTCGCCGTCTGGCTCGCCCTGCGTCTGGTCTGACGACTGCAGGACGGCACCCAGTTCCAACCCGCGATTTGTGCGGCAGATGACGCGAGATTGTCTCGGATAGCAAACTCCATCGACGGCCTGAAACCGCCCGATAAGCCCCATCAAGCCCACACGGACGAGGTGTACTCCGTAGTCTGCCAATTTGATTTCCGTCCTGTCCAGTGATCGGATTGGTGAGGTGTCGACTCCACCGTCCGCGCGATGGTATCATTCTGGCCGAAGTTCGGCAGTTCGCCAAGCGTCTAACCCAAATCCAGCCAGCCTATTACGCTCCACCGAGATCACGATGAAATCTGAAGTTGCAGCCGAAACTCAAGTATCACCAACGACTTGCGACTGGAATGAACTCGCCGATCGGGTTCTTGCCGGCCACCAATTGACCGCGGCAGAAGGTTTGGCGATCTTGCAGTCTTCCGACGACCAGTTGCTCGACATCATGGCTGCGGCATACCGGATTCGTCGCCAGTTTTTTGGCAACACCGTGCAGCTGTACTTCTTGATGAACGCCAAAAGCGGTTTGTGCCCCGAAGATTGCAGTTATTGTTCGCAGTCCAAAGACGCCAATGCGGAGATCCCCAAATACAACATTCTTAGTCGCGACAAGCTGCTCGACGGCGCTCGCGTGGCGGCCCAGCGCAACTCAAAGACATACTGCATCGTGATTTCGGCGAGGGGACCGTCCGAACGGGAACTGCAAGCCGTCGAAGGAATTGTCCCACTAATCAAATCGCAATATGACCTGAAGATCTGCGCGTGCCTGGGGCTATTGACGGACAAAGACGCCGCGCGGTTAAAGGCCTGCGGTGTTGATCGCGTCAACCATAACGTCAATTCAAGCGCTGATTTCTATCAAGAGATCTGTTCGACGCACACGTACCAGGATCGGATTGACACGTTGCGGTCGGTGCGCGACGCAGGATTAGAACTCTGTTCGGGTGGCATCATTGGAATGGGTGAGAAGGACCACGACGTAGTGGAAATGGCCCTACAGTTGAGTGAACTAGGCGTCAAATCGATTCCGGTCAATTTCCTAATCCCAATCGAAGGCGCGACGCTCACCGAAACTCCGGCACTGAATCCTCGCTACTGCCTCAAGACGCTGGCTGTGTTTCGCTTTGCCAATCCCAACCGCGAAATCCGCATCGCAGGCGGACGTGAACTCCACTTGGGGCACATGCAGTGCCTGGGCCTCTATGCGGCCAATTCCGTCTTCGTGGGAGACTACTTGACGACCAAGGGCCAGGCTCCCGAGTCCGATTATCGGATGATCGAGGAGATGGGTTTCACCGTCACTCGCAGCGATGAAGTTGCGGTCAGTTAGGTCTTCAGCGCGCAAATCGCAAACGCTCGTGAAGTCTGACGTGCCGAAGCCAGACTTTGGGTTGGATCATTGTTGGAGTACAGCCTTTGGGCTGCAAAAGCACGCTAAAGCGTAGACTCCAACAACCGCTGTAAACCTCAAGCCCTTCCTCTCGTTGGCAAGCTTCGGTTCGCAGTGTATCCCAAAACGAGGCTCGTCGAACGTCCAACGATAGAAGTTGAGCGTTCCGAAATCAAAGTTGGAAGTTCAACGTTCGTTTGCGGCTGGCTATTCTCCCATTTCCGTAATACAGAAAACTCTTGACGCCGTACGAATCAACAGTTTGCCCTGCGCCATTGAGGGCGTCGCAATCGCCAGGGCGTCCAGCCGGTTGGTGTGCATTAGTTCGAATTTCGGCCCGGCCTTGGCTACGTACGTGTCACCATCTTCGCTCAGGAAGAAAAGCATACCGTTGTAAGCCCACGGCGAGGCCGTGAAGCTGGCACCGGCAAAAATACGTGTCTTGCCGTAAACCTCCGCGCCCGTGCGTGCATCATGACACGTCACGAAACCGCGATCCAGCAGCGTATAATAGTAGTCGCCATAGACAATCGGCGACGGGTTGTAAGGTGCGGCCTTCGCCTGGTACCACTCGATGAACTCACTCTCGCCAGGGTCGCCCGCAGGCGTGATGTCACCTGACGCCCCGGGTTTGATCGCATAGACAGGACGGTGCGAATCACCAATGTAGCCAGATGCGATATAAAGCAAACCGTGCGCGGCAAACGGCGACGGGATCACTAGATTTGACATCTTGCCGTCAAATTCCCACAGCAGTTCTCCAGACAGGTCGTACGATCGGTTCTTCTTTTTTCCAGGTGTGACTATCTCTGTCCGCAACTTGTTTTCCCAGATGAATGGCGTCGCCCAAGTGCTCCTTTCATCTCGCTCGGTACGCCACAGCAACTTCCCATCGTTGGAACCATACGCGGCGATGTACGATTGGCCTTGGTTGTCATAAACCATGATCACGCGCCCGTCGTGCACCACGGGTGATGCGGCGGCACCGTAGTCGGCCATAGTCTTCTGCGGTTCAATCGGCACGGACCACTGCGGCGTGCCGTTCAGATCATAGCAATACAACCCTAAGTCACCGAACAGCACGTACAGTCGCTTGCCATCGGTGACGGGCGTTTCAGCGGCGTAGGTGCTCTTGGGGTGACGTGGAACGACCGGTCGCCCAACATGGGCTTCATGTTTCCAAAGAACATCGCCGCTGTCGAGTTCCAAACAATAGACCAGCCAGTGATGATCGCCTTTGGGCGGTTCACGACGCCCCTGGCCAAGATAAAGACCTTTCTTGGGTATCTCGTTGTCTTCGTCGGGGACGACGGTCGTGAGAAAGACGTTGTTTCCCCAAACCACAGAACACGACCACCCCCAACCAGGAATCTCAGTCGACCAGGCGACGTTCTCAGTCGCACTCCAAGTGGTTGGCAGTCGCGGATGGTCCGCCGCAACTCCAGTCGCGGCCGCCCCGCGAAACCGTGGCCAACTCTGCTGACCTTCGCTCTTGCTGATTGTGACAAGACAAACCACACAAACGGAGATCCACGTTGGCCAATTGGTCGGTTTTAGATTCATGAGTTTCTTTCCGGTTTTTGAACGGGGTAGAGCTTGGTCAATTCTCAGATGGGGTTGGGAAGCCGATTAGCCGAGTGTGCGACGGCAGCGTCATCCGCGCCGTAGCCAGCAACGCCGTAACCACCGACAATCCACAACCGTCGACACAGCGGTGATCGTCGGCACACGACCGCATCGTTACTAACCTGCCCATCAAGGCTCAACTTGTCAAGCAACCGTAGAATGACGCACCTCGGAGCTGAGTTCCTTGGTCTGAACGCGCCACGGCAACATATTTGACAGCCTAAGCAGTGCTATCGGATTTGTGGCGAACAGAAAACTGTGATCACGTCGCGCGATGCATACGAACATTAAGCGTTTCCACCGCCAGGTCCAACACGTCGGGAAAACCGTGTTAACGTGCGAAAGCGTTTTGACGCCATTCACCGAAAACTACCACGATTTTCGGTATTCGTAGCATTCTTCCGCCCCCAGCGTCTCACGGCTTTCCAGCGGAGGTTGCGGCCCGTCTGAATTGGCGATTGGAATCGGCTGTACCGATTGCTCGGATTCACCGGCTACACCGACAATTTGCTCAAACTTGCTCCCGGCCTAGTCCTGAATTACGTTTGGTGGGAGCGTGAGCATCATGCGATTGATTGCCCTTTCATGCGAGGTTGACGATGATCGACAAGAATTGCCGGATACTGGTTATTGCATCCCTAACGGTGCTTACAAATCTTGCCCCTATTCGTGCGGGAATTCTCAGTGGTCATTGGTACGTCGATCCATTCTTTTCGCGAAACGGCCAAGCGATAGGGCCGCAATACGGCGTAGTTGACTCTTTGCACCATGGATATCACCAGTCGTCAGGCGATGCCATGTTGCACGCTCACCCG
>JASLRF010000040.1 GCA_030744095.1 Pirellulaceae bacterium
GCTAGCCCATTTCGCCTAGAGTGCGCGCTGGCCCTGGGTGAAAGGCACGTTTCAGACCAGGCAGCCCAACGCCTCACTCGGTGATCCGGTACAGCCGCACGTCCCAAGGACCGAACTGGTCCCGAAACGCTCGGCCGTCGAGCGGCAATGCCCGCGTCTCGCCCAGGCATTCTATGTTGCGGCCCTCCAACGGGGCCTTCAGCGTGAACATCGCCTCTGCGGGCGTGCCCCGCATGTTGACCGCGAATAGGTAGATCGCCCCATCGTGACGCTTGACCATCGTTGCCACGGGGATCTTCCCCGCTGCGACCTGGACAGAAATCGCCTCATTGATCGTCGGCGTGCGCAA
The DNA here is from genome assembly GCA_030744095.1 of Pirellulaceae bacterium. The sequence goes on from JASLRF010000040.1 coordinate 350, forward strand.
CGGTCCTGCCAGTTTCTGAATCTGCTGATTGATTCGCGTCACGGCAGACGTCATCTCGGCATCGGCCAGCATTCCCGCTTCAATGAACCGCGGTTTGAACTGGTGCGAGAAGTAGATCAGTCCTTCCGCCCCGTGAATGATCGCCATCCAAACTTCCGCTTCAACTTCGTGCGGGGTGGCTTTCCGCTGGGGGTTGTTGATGTGTGTGCACTCGATGCAACACCAGACGGGCTTATTCGCCCCAGCCCATGTTTTGAGCCGTTCGACCCCCTGAGCAACATACCACAGTTTGCCAGCGACATCGGGCGACTTATGCGCCGCTGGATAGATGTCGAACGAGACGTAGTCCGCCCCGCGCGCGTACTGCGGATAGTCTTCGGGATGATTGCTGCGGACACCCCGCCCGCGCCAGCCATCCCAGGCCACGCCCTGCCCCAGGTTCAATAGCACCGGGCGGGACGGATCCTGCCTGCGAAGCGTGTCATACTGCTTACGAACTGTCTCCGGCGGAATCGGCGGGCCGTAGCCTTGTCCCTTTCCGCGTGACTGGGCGTTGTCCGGTTCATCTCCATGCATCCAGCCGACGATGTTCGGATCGTCGATGTGCTTTAACCCAACCTCGTTCTGGTGGCAGACAACGGGCATGCCCGCTTGCGCCAACGCATCAAGCTGCTCCTCCGTCGGCCCCTTCCAGAGTCCGATATACAGATTGATCCCCGCAGCCCGGTACTCTTTCGCCCTCCGCGGAGACTGTAACCAAACAGCAATCGGGAACTCACCACTCCTCTGACCGGGAAAGTGCCTCCAGCTCGACGAATTCGCAGGCTCCTTCGCCGCTGCTGTGAAACCGTCGAGCAGTGTGAAAGCGACGACGAGAAATAAGAATCTGCGCATCCTGTATACCTCATAAAAGACGTAATGACACTGTCTTGTAGCAACGGGCAAGCATCGATGTCTCGAAATCGATGTTTCGAAAGAGCCACTCGCGGACCATTTAGCGCTTGCCGACGTGCTTTCAGAAATGGCATTGTCGTTTCACGCAGGCGATGTTGGGGACGCGGGGTTGTTACAGCGATTCGTTGACCGGCCAGCGACGCAAGGGTGCTTGATCCATTGGGCCCGGCACTGGAGATTATCATCGTAGCCGTTGGCACCCTCGTGTGATTATCAACGTTTTCTGGGCGACGCGGAAGTCCGCGGATAAAATATGGTGGTTGTTCATTTGGATTCTAGCGAAGATCAACGGCTCGCACCCTATCGGGACTTGTCAAGCCGACCCGCACGGAGTGATGGCAGACGCTTCATTGTTGAAGGTCGATTCCTGGTCGAACGGCTGCTGGCAAGCACGCTAACGACGGAGTCGATTTTGACGGATGCCGCGCGCGTTCCAAAATTGCCGCGGGAAGTCGACGAGCGAACCACTGTTCTTGTACTGCCGTCGGGGACAATCGATCAGCTTGTCGGATTCAGATTTCATCGTGGTGTGCTGGCATGCGGGCTACGTTGTCCACTGCCAGCCATCGACGAATTTGTGCCCGTCGTGCAGACCTCGACCCTGCTGGTTGTCTGCAGCCAGGTTGGTGATCCAGCGAATCTGGGTGGCGTTCTGCGAAACTGCGCGGCTTTCGGTGCCACTGCCGTCTTGCTAGGTCCTGGATGCGCGGATCCGTTTTCGCGGCGAGTGCTCCGCGTATCGATGGGTGCGGTCTTCAAGTTGGCGATTGCCACGTCACAGAGTTTTGCAGCAGACTTGCGGCGACTGACTGACCTGCACAACGTAACGTTGGTGGCGACCGTTCTGGATGAAGACGCCGAGCTGTTATCCCGAGTGGAACGGATAGAGCGAATCGGTCTGGTGATTGGAAACGAGGGCTTCGGTTTGTCCGACGAGACCGTCAGCCTCTGCCAGCGAAAGGTAACGATTCCACTTCAGTCCGGCGTTGACTCGCTCAATGCCGCCGTTGCCAGTGGCATCGTTCTGTATCATTTTTCGCCACGCTCGACGTGAGCCGCGTTAGGCAATGATGTCGTGTATGACTAGCCCCTCGACATCGGTCAGGCGAAAATCTCGCCCATTGTGTCGATAGGTGAGTCGTTTATGTTCCAGACCCAACAAGTACAGGATGGTCGCGTGAAGATCGTGCACGCTAACGCGATCCACCGTTGCCCGATGACCAATTCCGTCTGTCTCCCCATACGAGGTGCCACCCTTGGTGCCTCCACCCGCGAACCAGTAGGTAAACGCGTGTGGGTTGTGATCGCGACCGGGCTTGGCCGCCTTTTGTGCGACGGGTAGCCGACCGAATTCGCCACCCCAAACGATCAGCGTTTCGTCGAGCAACCCACGTTGTTGAAGGTCGGATAACAGTCCGGCGATCGGCTTGTCGGTTTCATTAGCGAAGCCTTGATGGTTGCCTCGGATGTCATTGTGCCCATCCCAACTGCGTTGGTTCTCCATGCCGCCCGAGTAGATTTGAACGAATCGCGTGCCGCGTTCGACCATCCGACGCGCGATCAAGCACTGCTTGGCAATATGGCTGCACTGATCGTCATCCAAGCCATAGAGTCGTTGAATGTGTTCCGGTTCTTGCTCGACGGCCAGCGCCTCGGGGGCAGCAGTTTGCATACGATAGGCTAGCTCGAAGCTTTTGATTCGTGCAACCAGATCTTTTTCATTGGGGTGTTGCGCGGCGTGTCGCTCGTTCAGATGGGCCAGCAGATCCAATTGCGCACGTTGCCGGGTCGGAGTCAGATCGGAAGGGGGCTTGAGGTTGTCGATCGGTTCGCCTGTCGGCTTGAGCCAACTCCCTTGATAAACGCTGGGCAAGAAACCGGCACCCCAGTTCGTCGAGTACCCCTTGGGAAGTCCGCGGCCCTTGGGATCGGACATTACGATGAACGCCGGCAGGTCGCGGCTTTCGCTACCCAGCCCGTAAGTCACCCAGGAACCGGTACAAGGGTATCCCATTTGCGTAAAGCCGGTGTTCATTTTGAACAGCGCTGGGCTGTGGTTGTTCGATTCAGTGAAGCCCGAATGGATGAAGGCCATCTTGTCTACATGTTGGGATAGCTGAGGGAAAATCTCGGAGACCCACTTGCCACTTTCGCCATGTTGCGAGAACTTAAACGGTGACTTCATCAACCCGCCCACAGCATTTGCAAAGAAGCCAGTGAAGCGATCGAAGCCCTCCAGCGATTGGCCGTCGCGTCTTTCTAATTCCGGCTTGTAGTCCCACGTATCGACATGGCTGGGGCCACCGTTGACGAAAAACCAAATGACGTTCTTGGCAGAGGCCGGAAAGTGTGAAGGCTTGGGGGCCAATGGATCGCTGCCGGCCTCCGTTGCGATATCTTGCGCCAAAAGACCCTCGTCGCGCAACAATGCGGCGAGCCCCAGTAAGCCTGCGCCGCAACCTGCGCGTCTTAAGAGCTCACGGCGATCCAAGTGTAGTGTGTCGGTCGTTGAATTGGTCATGGGTCGCCTGCTGTTCTTCGATACGGTAATCGTTTGGCCACGCACGGGCTGCACACGGCTACGACGAAGTCGTTCGTGGGCCAATTATTCGACAAAGACAAACTCGTTCAGGCTCATCAAGACCTGACAGAAGTCTGTCAAAGCAAGATGCTTGGCACGCGGGTTGTCTTGGTCTGCATAGGACGTGATCTGACGTTCGATGAATTGCACGCCGGCGTCACGTTCTGCTGTTTCCGGCTGCCGTGCGAGCGCTAATAAGTAGCCTTGCGTCACGGCGTCCGCCAACGAACGATTCGCAGGCTCGGCAAGTCGTTTTGAAAAACCATCGGCGTAACCACGCACTTGTGCATTGTTCATGAACAGCAAGGCTTGCGGTGCGATTGTGGTACGTGGTCGATCCCCGACACTGACCAACGGTTCGGGCGAATCGAAGATCTGCATCATGGTAACCAAGCGACTCCGCTTGATCATGAAGTAAATGCTGCGACGTTTCATGTTGGCATCGAGCGTGCCGGGACCAAACATGGTTGAATCCAGTTGGCCGCTAACTGCCAGCATCTGGTCTCGAATGACCTCTGCTTCGAGCCGACGGGCCTGTCGTTTCCACCACCACCG
>JASLRF010000041.1 GCA_030744095.1 Pirellulaceae bacterium
TTCGATGCTGCCCAGATCGATCGGAGCTTGCCATGCGACGGATCCATCTTTGACATCAAGCGCGACCACGTTGGCACCTTGTTCACTGGCCGCGAGTTGCTTGAGCTTCGAGCGCCCACTTGGTTCCTTCAGCGTTTTCGGGTTACCACTTTCGACGAAGTACAATCGGTCGCCGCCGATCGTAATCGTGGAATTGACAATCGCGCCCGCAGTGGCCTGATACTGCCAGCGGCGCCCGCCAGTGTGACGGTCGACGGCGAACACCGAGTCGCTCGTCACCAAAGGCACTGCGTCGTAATACGCTTCGCTGATCTGCTGCTTCGAGTGACCGGACCGCGCTGCGTTCGGGCGAATGGTACTGCCAAACAACGCATCGCCGACTGCCGCGACGTAGCCCCAGTGGCGCGGTTCGCCGTCGGTGTCAGCGAGGAGGTCAAACTTCACCAAAGCCTGGCCGGAACCCGCTTCGAAACGGTGACACGAATCGCCGGCCACAACGTACAGTGTGTCCGGTGTCGCAGCCATGCTGCCGCAGTCGCTTGCAATGGCCACGCGTCGCGATCCGGGAATCTCGATCTCCCAAAGCGGTGTGCCATTGTACGCATCCACCCCATAAACCCGTTCGTTCCCAGGAACAAACAGTCGGCCGTCACAAAACAGTGGCGAGACCGTTCGATGATGCCGGTCAACCATTTCTCGCGGCCCCGGCGGTCCGAACCATTGCAAGGTCAGACGGTCATCGATCTGCCGGTCATCACTGCAGGCAGTGTTTGACGCGGAAGCATAGAGATGTGTCCACTGACCAGCACCGCGCAGCGTCTTGCGGGTGATCACAAGCCACGTGCCGTCCCGTTCGACAAGCTGGTGGTCATAAGCACCGCGGTTTGCAATTGTACTCAGCCAACGCTCGGTTTGGCTGGGAGACGCGTCACCTTCGGGTAAGCGAATAAACGCCCGGCCGCCCGCCGGCCGCAACACGCGCGCGACCTCTGCGATCAATGCGGGACCCAGGGTCTTCGACCCGCTTGGCACGATTACCACATTGAACAACCCTGAACCATAGGGCAGGGGAACTGATCCGCCATGATGCACCGCCGCGCGTGCGGCCAAGTGCGCCGCATCAAGGGCCGTTCTCGTTTCATCGACCTTGGCCTGTGTTTCCCGACGACAGACGAATCGCCAACCCGTTGCGTCAACTAACGTACTTGTAACCGACGGATCGATTTCGCCGAGTAGTAAGCAGTAGCCTCGCTGGTTCTTGAAGTACGATGTGACAAAACGCGCAGTTTCAGCCGCGGCTTCACTCGGCGCGGCGACTTCTTCCCGTTGATCGACGACGTTCTGGTCATCTTGGCGGGGCTTGGATCCAAAACAATAGACCCGCCCCTGGTCGGTACTGACGAGTAACTTGCCATCGGCGAAGGCCAGACCGTAGGCGCGTCCGAGCACTTCAGCGCGCCAGACTTCCTTTCCTGCTTTCGTAAACGCAGCAACCTGCCCGTCACCGCCGCCAATCAGATGCTCGGCCGTCCCAATCCAGGCAAACGGGAACTCCGTTGAGTTTCCCATTACTCGTCCAACGTTGGTCTTGCTGGTGCTTTCAAGCGTTGCGAGAACAGTGGAGGGCGCTCGGCCTTGCGAAATCTTGATCGCATTCCCTTCAAGCTGCATATAGCCTTGGGGAGAAAACGCAAGCTGTCCCTCGGCCAGTAGCTTGCCAGTTGTAGCGTCTAGCGCATATTGGTATGTCCCTTGATTCGGAAACAGCCCGGCAGCGAATCGCGCGTGACCATTGTCGATGATCACGCCGCTACGGATCGGCCACAGGCTGATCATGCGGCCATTGCCTGGGATCCGATGATCGCGAGGCCCTGCGCGAAATTGCCATACCAGCTCGCCGTCCGCGACACGTATGCAATACAGTTGGCCGTCGTCGGATCCGACATAGGCCTGACCGTCGTGCAGCGTTGGTGCGAATCGAACCGGCCCTTCGGTGGCAAACGACCATTTTTCTTCCCCCGTCGCCATTTCTAAGCAAACGACTCGATCATCGGCGCTTGATCCAAATATCACATGCCGACCGTCGGACACGACATGCATCGCGCGGTCGAACGCAACCCGCGCCGGTAGGTCCTTCTGATTTCGCCAGAAATTCTGCTTTGCCGGTAGCGGCCAAGCTGGGGCAAGCGGATAACGCGTCTTGTAAGACCAATGCCTGTTTAGAGGCAGAGCGAGCTGTTCTTGCGTCTGGCCTGAGCGAGAGTTGTCGTGCATGTAGGTTGGCCAAGCTACAACTTGTGACACCATCGCCTCGATTGCTGGAAACCGATCCTTGTGCGCTTCGAAGCGGGAACCAATCTCAGCGGCTGACAACACGTTCTTGTGCAGCCGGACTTCTGCCAAACGACCGACACATGGATAGAACTCGTCGTCATCACGGTACGCGCCGAGCCCAAAGACACCGCGCTCTGGGTAGAAGATATCACCCGATTGCTCCAGCGACTCAGCGGCGAGTCGACCGTCAATATAGAGTCGCATTGTCTTGCCATCATACGTGGCAACGACGTAATACCATGCGCCACTAACGAATGCATCATCGGCCGAGAGGTACGTCAGACGCTTGCGGTCGATACTGCTGACGGCGAAACAGAACTTCGCGTCCCGGTTACCGAGCAACCAGCCACGCTCGTAACTGCCGTTGTCCTGCATGGCGGTGGCGATCGCTCCCCACTTCTTCGCCGCATCGATGCGAACCCACGACTCGACAGTCATGGCGCGAACCGGCAATGCGGCTTGCCCGAGATCGTCGCTGATTACCACCCAATCATTCTGACCATCCAAGACGAGCGACGAGGGCATCTGTGTGTCTAGCGTTGCGGTACCGTGAATGGTTCCGTCGGCACCAACGACAGCACGCAGTTGCTGCCCTTCGATCAGATCGTCCTGAAATCTCCAATGGCCCAACGTCGAATCATCTTGAGCCAGTGTCCAGTCAACTGCCATCAGTAAAGACAAGATCCACAAACAGCGGATCAAAACACGACGAAGACTTGATTTCGGTTGCATGTGGTTCACATTCAAGAAATTCGTTGGTCTGTCATTCGCGGGTGTGCATTCTCCTTGACAACGTGCGAAGGAGCAATCGTGCGATATTTTTCAATTTGTGTTATACGTCGATAGTGCTGCATCTCGATGGAAAGCGTTCAAACTGAAACCAGGGAAATTAAACGCCGCCTTTTCCACCAATCCCTCCTCGAACGAATTTGGGAACTAAGTTACGAGAAGAGTCGTATATACCCTTGCCAGGTCAATGGCCCTTCCCGATGGCAAATACCACTAATCCACGCCAAACGCGACGAACCCCATCATGGAAGAGCGACTCGATGAAGTGTCCACCAAAAAGCAATCCAAAATCCGGAAAAATACCTGCCGTGCCGGCTGGCAGGCGGACTATTCGGGGCGAGTTGCGGCATTCAAAGAGTTCGGTTCAACGTGGACCCCCGTTTGACCAACCGGGCCACTAGGGGGTAGAAACTACCCTCATCATCTGCATCGCTTCATACGGAACTCCCACCAGATCCATGCCACGTCTTCTGTTGATCGACGCCAACGCGACAGATTCTGCGCAGTTCATTGAAATGCTTGCTGAGGACGGCTATTTGGTCGAACAAGTTGCAACGTTGGCAGAGGGAATCGAACAGACGAAGAGAGGGGCGTTTGATGTGCTGTTGCTAGATCTGAATCTTCCCGACAGCCAGGGCATCTCAACCTATCTGGCGGCGCGGGAGCAGCTTCAGACGATGCCAATTGTAATTCTCACCGAACTGACTGACGATAGCACCGTGTCCGTTGCCTATCGCCTAGGTGCACAGGATTTTCTGATCAAGTCGACGGTCACACCTCAATGGCTCGTCCATTCCGTTAAGCACGCGATGTTTCGCGGCCGGCTGCTCGAAGGACGTGAAGCACCCTCTG
>JASLRF010000042.1 GCA_030744095.1 Pirellulaceae bacterium
TTGAACGGTCACTCGCCACCGGACAAGTGGCAGGCATCAAACGATCGAAAATGGCTGGTTTAAAATGATCGGTCCCAATGTTCAACTTCCGTGGTCTTGGTGTGTAAATTGTGACACGCACCAAACGTGAGTACCGGCCGAGTCAGCTAAAATACCCGACGCCGCATCAAACCACGGACTTACATGGATTCTCTTGCCGCCGCAGCCAGTTTCGAAACGTGTACGGCCTATGAGCAAAACGCTTCTCTATCGACTACTCGGGCTGGGCAAGATTCCCCGAGACGCCATAGACCAAATACAGAAGGAAGGTATCGTGCTGCAAGATGAAGGGATTGGAGGTTCGGTAACCTTCAAACGGTTCCGAGCGCCGGGAAGATACTATGGCTGGAAACGCAATTGGTTCAGCGGGTTAGTGGTACTGACACGAGAACACTTTTTGGCATTTCGGTATTCCCAACCAATCATCGGAGTATCGTGGGGTGACACGAAGATTAGGAAGCTTGACGTCCGACTCGAAAACGAAAATACACTTTTTGTCGGATTCGAGGCGTCGACATTTCAAGAGGCGGCATCCGGCGAAATTGAGGTCAGGCTGTCAACACCTCTGGCACGGGAACTATTGAAGCAAATTGAACACTGTGTCGCGCAGATTCACCTTTGAAATACGACTCCACACATGACTGAGACAAGAGCACGAGATGCGCCTAACGCGGCAGCGCCGCAGCCAAATAGGGAACGTGCCCGTATTTGGTACGCTCCCCAACCAACCTGCGCTCGGTGCCCGCCGCTCGCGAGACATGCGCGCACCGAGCGCATGCCCCAGAGCTAGACTCTAAACCGGGCGGAGATCCGGACGCAAGGCAGTCCAACTGTTCCGTCGTCAACTTCTTACGCAGCTTGATAATGACGCGTAATGAGGTCGTTCTGTAACCACAACAGCTTGTTGAATGCCCGGAGCGTGCGAGCGGTTGCGTCTGCATCGAGATGCAGACCAAGGATGGTTGAAATGAGTGCATCGGATACGAATCCCATTAGTGCATTCATCTGGACAAGTGGCACATCGAGTTGTTGGCTGCCGGCCTTCGGAGTGTGGATTTTTCCCACCAAGTCGAGATAGCTGAGCAGTTTTGCATCATACGGTTCGGTCACGAGGCGTGTCAGGTATTGGCCGAGGTGTTGTTTTCGGAACTTGATCATCTCATGGTCTTGCGTGAGCGTTTCGATGCTGTCAGGAACTGAACCTTCGTAGCCTGACTGTCTGGGGACAAAGTGACGTTTCGTGGCATCGTACGAAAACAGCTTGTCATACACAGCATCAACAAGAGTGGGGACGAGCGGAGCCAGATGTCCCGCAGCGCCGTGGATCACGGCGATATCTTCCTCGGTGAACCCAACGAACTCCGTTAAGTAACCAAAACGATACTCGAGATCCGATTCCAAGCGCGGTTCGTCGATACTTTGCATCATTTACCTTCCTTCGAGTTGTTCGTTCGCTGGGGGCAAGAAAGTGGGAAACTGTCTTGGCCCACTTTCCCAATTGGGCAGGAGGTCACAACATACAGCGTGTTGTGTCCTGTGACAATTACCTTTGCGGACAACGTCTCCCATAACCCCAAACATCGGCAATTTGGACCTTGGCTTACCTTCGAGATGTTTTTGCAGTTGTCGGATAAAACCGTCAGCCCGATCCCCGTCAATCTACCGTTTCTCGGCCCGGCAGAGAGGTGCCGCATCGCTTACGAGTCGTCCAGTCAATAGATCGGCTGGGCGCTTCATCAAGCAGTATCGGATATATTGACGAAATGTTCGTGAGGATTGGAAGATATTTGTCCCTCATTCATCCATATTTGTTTGCTTAGCAGGGACCGATCTTTTATTGTCGTCTTTCGCTCCGCGAAAGCACGCTCCTTTCGCGGAGCGAAAGGAGACTATCCGACAGTAATTCCTCGAACGATCCTTACTTCAAAGGAGCGAGCGTTGAAACTCTCGAGTAAAATCGCGCTGGTCACTGGTGCGGGACGTGGGATCGGCAGAGGGATTGCGCTGGAGTTGGCTAAGGCCGGCGCAGATGTTGTCGTCAATGATCGGCCGGGTAGCCCCGATCTATCGGACACATCCGACGAAGTGCGCGCGATCGGTCGAACTTGCCACGCGATCGAAGCGGACGTTTTCAACCGTCCAGGGTGCGAGCAATTGGTTGCTGAGACGTTGCGGCTTGTACCGCAAGTCGACATCTTGGTCAGCAACCCGGCCCGGAATACACGCTGCGGTTTCTTGGAACAAGATCCCAACGAATACGAACAGATCATTCAAGCGACGTTGATGGGCGGGTTTCATGTCAGTCAGTTGATCGCTCGACATATGGTCGCCCGGGGAGGCGGTGGCAAGATTATCTTCATTTCTAGCGTCCAAGCGGAATTGCCGATGGCTGGCAATATCGCTTACGGTCCGGCTAAGGCGGCCTTGAATCACATGACACGGTCGATCGCCGTCGAGTTATCGTCGTACCGAATTCACGTTAACGCCATTGAGCCCGGTTGGATTGATACTCCTGGCGAACATGCGTCGTTCGACGAAGAGTTGATTCTCCGTGAAGGTAATAAACTACCATTAGGTCGGCTGGGAACAGCTGCCGACATTGGCAAGGCAGCGGCGTTTCTAGCATCGGACGACGCCGATTATATCACTGGCTCCATTCTGGCTGTCGACGGTGGATTTCGTTTCAAAGATTGCCGTGCGGATGCTGTGGTTCCGACTCGCAGGGGATTACCTCAATGAATGGGCCTCGCACTTCTCGGGTCGTCGACATGAGACAATGTGTTCGTTGTTTGTGCAGGCGAGTGTTGCTACGATAGACGTTACTGCTCTGACGGCTGATGTTAACAAACCTAACCAACTGAAGACCTTAATTCCAATGACTCAATCAATCCAACGCCGCGAATTCATTGCTGGCTCTTTAGCCGCTGCCATGGCAACGAGCATGAGCTTCAACCCGCACGCAACTGCAGCCGACGACAAACCGTCGCAAGAAATCTATGAATGGCGGATCTATCGTTGTGCCAGCGAAGAAATGAAGGACGGTGTTAGTAAATACGTCGAACGCGCGTATCTGCCCGCCTTGAATCGACTAGGCATCGATCGTGTCGGAGTGTTCACTTCACTTAACGATGACGATGACCACTCGGTTTACGTTCTAATTCCATACTCAACGCTCGATGCGCTGACTCAACGAAATTCGAAACTGGCTGCGGACGAACAGTATCTAAAAGCCGCCGCAGAGTTTTCCGCCCCAGCGAAAGACGACGCGCCGTTTGTTCGCATTGAGAGTCGATTGATGAAGGCCTTTGCTGGAATGCCTGTCATTGAGCTGCCGGCACAATCGAAAAAGAAACAACCACGTCTTTTCGAATTACGAATCTATGAAAGCCACAACGAAAAGATGGCACGTCGCAAAGTAGAGATGTTTAACGAAGGCGAGATCGACATCATGCGCGACGTGAAACTGGGACCGGTTTTCTTTGGCGAAACGCTGATTTCCAATGATGTCCCGAACTTGACATACATGTTGTCCGCCGGCAACGACGAGGCGCACAAGGAACATTGGAACGGATTCCGAAAACATCCCGAATGGCTGAGAATGAAAGTGCTCGAACGATATAAAGGCACCGTATCCAAAATCACCAGTATTATGCTCGCACCGACTGCGTACTCGCAGATTTGACATCAGTTGTAAGCTTGTCCACCGTTCAATCCTGGTGGTCCTTCCAGCACTTCGTCGAGCCTTTCGGAGAGAGTCACGATGGTCTCCCAATCGTTGGTGATGATGTCTTGAGAATGAGCCAAATTGTTCCTTAGTTTTTCCAGCATTTTTGCCGCTTCTTCCAATTGTCGCCTCGATTGGAATCGGGTCAAACCACGTAAGTGCTCGCTGCGGGCGACGATCTGCGCTTTGTCGGACAGTTGTAGACAATCCAACAAGGCCAAGTCTTGGTTGCGTCGGATGCGTTCCACGAGAAGCTCCTCGGCTTTCCGAAAACGACCGGCTGAAAGGAACTGTTTCCATTTCTCATCGGGGCAGTAACGTTCGATCAACCGGCTAAACCGCATCTCAATCAGTGTCACCATTCCAAATAGCCACATGCGAACAGGCGGCTTTTGGAGGTCGGTGCGACTGACAATGCCACCAATTCGTCCAAGAACGGAAACAAAAAGACGACGCTGTTCTTTGAGACGTGGAACAAGATCGGCAAGCTCTGTTGAGTCCAGAATGACCTGCGTCTCGTCAAAGGGCTTGACGTAGTCAGCGCATACGCCATGACCGAGGTCATCGAGCGTCACATAACCTTCGACTTGACCGTTATTGCGTATGCCAACGATCTCAAAACGTTTGGACTCCATGAATGCTTGGACATTCTCTGCGGATGTCGAATCGTCAAAGGAAACAAGCGGCTCAGCGATGTCGTGGACGACGAATGCCTGCTGAAAGACCCTGCGGAGACTGTCTGTATTTGAGGAGTTGAGTGCCATTGATGTCCGTATACCTTCCACGCCTTATCACTACGAAACAGGTAAGTTGAGCGGTCTGCCCGAGCTTTCATAGATCTACCGACGTGTGAAAGCCGTGGTGCGCCTTACAACGGCACGTGTCCACCGTCGGGCTTTGCCTCGAGCGGAATTACGACACTTCTTTCGTGTGCTCGGCCTCGGCTTTCTCCACATCTTGGGGTGGACCTCCGTTGCCGCCTTGCGATTCAGCTTCCCGTGATCCACCACCTCGCGGTCCGCCACCGCGCGAGCCCATGCGGGGATCGAATTGTGGAATATTGAACTCGTCTCGAAGTTCCTCGGCCGCTTCCTGGGCGGCTACCGCGGCTGCCTCGTCGCCAAGTTCGGCACAGATCTCGCCTATCACCTCGAAGTCGCGGACGACGCCCACGGCGACACCTGCCTTCATACGCGGATCGCCATCTGGATTTCGAATGAATTCAGTGCTCACGGCCAGGTTCGCGGCCAGTTGATCGCGAGCCTTCTCCAGTAGCAGCGAGTCCTCTGTCCAATCATGTTGGCCACGCAGCTCGTCGGCGTACGTTCGCCGCATGAAGAACAATCGTATGGTGTAGATGTTGGCAGATGGGTGACGCCGAGCGAGAGTCTCTTGTTTCTTCAAGCCAGCGTCCAAATGGACGATGGCCTGATCAAACTCGAAGATACGCGAGTACAACTTGCCGAGCCGTTCCGACATCCTCGCATCTGATGCCACATACTCCGGCACATTGGGATGTTCGCGTTGAAGTTTCCTCAGGATGGACTGAGAAGACAGCAGTCGCGCGATCTCGTCACGCCGATCAACCTCGCTCCGATGACCATCGTCCGGTGTCACGGTGGCGTACACCGTTGCCAGGGCGAACCGGAAATCCGGGTTGGCGGGAAAACGTTCGACGAGCGAAGTCAAAATCGAGACGGCGCTGCCGATTGCTTGTGTGTATGAGTCTGCGTCTCGGAAGCTTCGCTTTGCCCGTTCAGCGTACGTCATTGCGAGGAGTTGCTGGTATTCCGGAATGTTTGGATGCTGTTCGTCCAGGGTTTCCAATAGCGCGATTGCTTTGTTCAAGTCATCCGTACGACTCGGATCGCCCGAGCGAACCATCTGCCCACGGTCACGATCTCGTCGTGACGACGGATCCAATCGCCCCGGGGCACCTTTCCCTCCTGAATTGCCAGGTCGCCCACGACGCCTGCGGCCCATGAATGGCCACGACTGCAGATAGTATGTGCGTGCCAGTTCGTATCGTGCAGCAGGTTCGTCGGTTTGCGCGGCCAACGATTCCAGCATGTGGCGGGCTGTCGAGTATTCGTTCGACGCTTCGGGTAGGCGTCGCGCTTTCGCGAAGATCGTGCCAAGTTCATTGTGCAAGGCTGCGATGGCGACACGTATTTGCGGATCGTCTGAGGGCGATGAAATCCCTGAAAAGATCTCAATCGCGCGGCGATAGGCGACCTCGGCTTGTTCATGACGCCCAAGTCGCTGCTGGATTGCCCCGACGCGGCGGTTCGCGTCGGCGATGCGGCGTTGATAAGCAACGTCGTTATCACCTTGCGCGGCCAGTAGATCGTAAAACTTGAGCAGTTCTTCCAGCAAGGCAGCCGCCTGGTCGGACAGCACCACCGGACTTTCGACCGCCAGTTCGTCGCCCTCTTCCGTTTCCAGGGTCATCGGTTCGGGCGCAACCACACTTTGTGGCGCGAATCTGGCAAAGATGCGGTCGAGCGCGTCCCAGGCCAATTCCGAAGTGGCCTCGGCCTTGCGACGATGCAAGGTTTCTCCTTTCAGCGCATCGATGGCGACCTCGTTGGCGGCCTTGGTTCGGGTCAGTGCATCGTTGGCCATATCGTTAGCCGACTTGGTCCGGAGATGCTCTTCGGCCAGGCGATAATAGCTGATCGTTGAGACAATCGCCACCAGGACCAGCAACGACGCTGCGATGCTGGAAAGGCAGGCGATGGCGGGGTTCCGCCGACACCATCGCCAGAGGTGTTCCATCGGCGTGGCGCGACGTGCCAGGACGGGTCGGTCTGCCAGGAACCGTTCGAGATCTTCGGCCAGCTCCGCCGAGGTTGCATAGCGGCGTTCAGGTTCCTCTGCGATCGCTTTCAAGACAATCGTTTCCAAGTCTCGTGGCACGCCTGGAACAATGCGTCGCGGGAGCGGAGGTTGCGGCGCGACGCTGCGTTGAATCAGACACTTCTTACGGTCGGCCTCGTCATAGGCCGGGCGGAACGTCAGCAGTTCGTACAGCGTCAGACCCAGACTAAACATGTCGCTGCGACATTCGGCGTTGCCAAACAGCTGTTCGGGGGCCATGTATCGCAATGTCCCCACGACGTCTCCCGTCCGGCTCACATCGTCCTGTTCGATGGCCTTGGCCAAGCCAAAATCGGCGACCCAAACAATCCCCTGCTGGTCGATCAGCAGGTTGGCGGGTTTGATGTCGCGGTGCAGAGTACCGTGTTCGTGCGCGTACTGAAGTGCCGAGGCGACCTGGGCGCCGATCCTCGCGACGCTCCGCCAATAGTTCGCATTCATGCGCGTCGCGACGGTGACCTGAGACGATGCGTCAGGCACCGCCACGGACGGATCGTCAGTTGCATCCTCCAGATCCGCGGGATTGGCATTGGACTGGTCAAGCTTGACAAAGGACCGCGTCGGCAAGTGCCTTGACTGTTGGGTTAGTTCCGAAAGTGGACCCACTTCGAATCCTATCGAGCCACTCTGAGCCGGATCGCCATTGATGATTGCCGAAGCCGAGCCGCTGATCGACGATTCCGCCGAGGCAACGGGAACGCTGAATTCACCGTGGAAAATCGCCCGGGCGACACTGCCGATCTGAGCCTCGCGGCGACTTGGCTCGATTGCATTCTGATCGGTTGTTGCAACGGGTTTGGAATTGCCGCCAAGTTCCCTGAGATGGGGAATGATCTCGTCCAGACCGACGCCGCGAATGTACTGCATCACGATGAAGTGATATCCGTCATGTTCACCGACGCCGAGCACGGGAACGATATTCGTATGATGCAATCGGGCGGCCGTTTTTGCCTCGCGTCGGAACCGCAGCAAATGTTTTTCATCCAGTAGCGATTGTTTGGGTAACACCTTCACCGCCACGCGCCGACCCAAAGAAAGCTGCTCAGCTTCGTAAACGATGCCCATGCCGCCGCGCCCAATTTCTCGGACCATGCGAAAGTCACCCAGCTGCTCCAACCAAGCTGGTCCTAGCGAGGCGCGGCCTCCACTCTTCGATTCTCTGTGCGTCTTGAGTTTCTCCATCGCCGCGATGGTGGGGAATAGATCGCGGATTTCATTGGCGACGTGCGGATGATCGTCGACGTACTCCTGCACGGTCGGCTGTTCGCCGGCCCGCAGCCGGTCGGTGAATTCCGATGCCAGGTACTCAATCGGATGACGTTCCAAAGTCGGGTCATTCATGACTGTGGTTCCTGCGAATCAAAGAACCCGGGCACGCGTGCCAAAATGCCTTTCAGCCGAGCAACGGCGCGCACATACCGAATGCTCGCCGCCTTCTGCTGAATGTCAAGCCACTCTGCGACTTCGCTGTTGGTCAGTTCTTCAAAATGTCGCAGGGCGAGCACTTCACGGTCGATCGGATCCATCCCTTCGATGGCCACTTCCAACTGCCGAGTCATTTCCGCCTTGACTGCCGCTTGGCTCGGAGACGTCATCGAACCCAACAGCTGGGCAACCAGCGAAATCGAGGTTGCCTGTGGATACCCCGGCCGGTTTGCCGTCTCTCGACCAGCGTTTCTCATTTTTGCTCCCAAGTGTCGACGGTGGACATCCACCAGGGTTTGTCTGGTGATCAAGCGCAGCCAGACAAAGAAGGACTGTGATGGGTTTTCCAGGTAGTGACGGATTCGTTGCGAGGCTGCCAGGTAGGCCTCTTGCAAAATGTCGTCCGCGTCAACCCGGCCAGCCAAACGCCGATCAATGCGAAAGTTGGCCATCCGCCACAACCGGTCGCGATGCCGCGAAAACAGGTCGGCCAGGACTTGTTCATTACCGTCCATAAGTCGCGCGACCAGTTCATCCGACAACCCATCAGTGGTGGTCATTTGGGGGATCTCGATCCTTGTCTAAACGCGAAGTGATGGCCGTTTTCTACAGGTGTCAGGAAAAGTCAATCGCCGATGTCGTGAGACTTCCGAAGCAAACCAAGACGCCAAATTGCGGTTTCAGCCACCTGCAATCCTAGCGCGGCTGCCTGCTTGGGGTGCATTCCTTCACCACTATCTTATGAAGAACTTCTCAAAAAAATCGAAACCAACGGTAGAAAGTGGTAGGGCCTTCCGTTTCTGTCACTTAGCAGTGTTCGATCTCTTATTGTCGTCTTTCGCTCCGCGAAAGCACGCTCCTTTCGCGGAGCGAAAGGCGACTATCGGACAGTAATTCCTCGAACGATCCTTAGTTCACATGTACGGCGAGTCAAAACCGGTGGTTCGGGCCGTATGGTTCGTCGTCATAAATATCGCGTCCATTGAGACTTATGTGTCATCTTCTCGTATGTCAAGGCGCCCAAAATGGTCCGATTTACAAAGTCCTCTGCAGTCAAGGCAGCATTAACTGACCCGGATGTCCAACTGATGTTGCGTGTCCGGGCGGGCGACGACGCTGCGTTCGAGGCACTGTTTCGCCGCTACAACGAACGCGTTCAAGCCGTTATTACGTACCTGATGGGCAACCGTCAATCCACCGAGGATTTGGCGCAAGAGGTCTTTTTACGAGTCTACCGGGCTAGGCAGAATTACGTCGTCGGTGCGAAGTTTTCGACCTGGCTCTTCACCATTGTAAACAACGTCGTCTCGAATGCCCGCCGCTCGCTGGCCAGACGACGCGAAGTGAACATCGTGTTTGACGATTCCGACGGCGGCCATGTGGAGAATCTCTGGCGCGACTCCAGCGTCGATTCACCCACCCAGGTCGCCGAACACAAGGAACTCCGATATCTGGTGCAAACGGGCGTTAGTCAATTGGGTGAACGGCAGCAGGCTGCGGTTTCATTATGCGACTTTGTTGGCATGACCTATGCCGGCGTGGCAGAAGAACTAGGCACGACGCCGGACGCCGCCAAATCCCTGATTCATCGCGGGCGGATGAGCCTCCGAAAGATGCTTGAACCGCGTGTGCGGTGCGGAGACGTGTTTTAAGGAAACGACTGGTCACTAGATCGCGACACTGGATTCGCCCCGACGTGGGGGGTGGACGCAGAAGTGTCTGTGACGGATTCGAACATTCGGTCGTCAGCGCTTCAGTAGGTCGTTACCGTATCCGAAGTTGTGACGTTTCCTCATCAAACCAAGACGGCCCGTATTCCCGGAATTTGGCCACGAAATCTTCCTGCGATCTTCCAAGCCGGGGGTACCTCGCTAATCGTTAAAAAATGTCTGAGTGCGCAACTTCAGGTGACTTTCGTTCCATTTCGGTGTAAAAAGGTAGAAGTTGAATGTTGCACGTCCCCCCGCGCGTGGCGTGCGATTTCGGCCTCCTGTCTTGAGGTTCTCAAATCAATCTGGGGAAGTGGTCCATGCTCGCAAGACTTCCTGTTCGCTGGTTAGGTATGGGTGCGGTGATGTTGGCGACGGTCTTGGTCGGGGTGGCCGACGAAAACGAACTGCTGACCGCGTTTGTCCGGATCACGCCCAAAACCGACGATTTGGTACCAATGGAAGCGACGATGCGTCGCATTGCCAAACAAGTCGTCCCGTGCACGGTTGGCATTCAAGTTGGCCAAAATGTCGAAGGAAGTGGTGTGGTGATCAGCGAAAGCGGCTACGTTTTGACGGCCGCACACGTGATCGGACGTCCGGGCCGCAATGTGATGATTCGATTTCCGGATGGAACTCGCGTCCCCGGTAGAACATTGGGGATTCACACCGAAGCGGACGGAGGATTGGTCAAGATCACGAAAGAGGGCAAATGGCCATTCGCGCCGATGGTGACCCACGAAGATTTTCCCGAACCGGGTGACTGGTGTTTGTCGACGGGACACCCGGGCGGCTTCCAGGAGGACCGCACGCCACCGGTGCGTGTCGGTCGCATCATCGACGTCGACAAAGACACTCTGCGTTCGGATTGCACGATCACTGGAGGCGATTCAGGTGGTCCATTGTTCGACATGCAGGGTCGCGTTATCGGCATCCACAGTCGGATCTCTGAAGAGTCGACGGTAAATCTGCATGGTCCCGTGCTGGCCTACGTCGAGGTCTGGGAGCATCTGAAGGCAGGCGAAACATATCCGCCAGTACCGCCAAGTCGTTTCCTCGTCAACTTTGACCGTGATCGCGATGGCAAGGTCACTCGCGCGGAACTTCCAGCTGGCGGCATCCGCAGCATGTATGACCGGCTGATTGAATCGTACGAACTCGATGCGGAAAGAGCGTACTCCATCGAAGAACTCGCCAAGGCTGTCGGCTGGCGCAACGTACCTCCACGGCTGGCCCTTACGCCGTACCGTCCTGAAGACAGCACCGATTCGCTGGACAAGAAGCAATTCGTGCGCGGCAACGCGGTGTTGGCCACCTTCAAGCCGATTGTGTCGACGGCTGCCAAGAGTACCGTCGAAGTGCTCTGCGACGGGAAGCTTCAAATCCTTGGGCTCGTCGTTTCGGCAGATGGTTTGGTCGTCACCAAGGCCAGTCGTTTGCAAGGGAAGATCACCTGCAGGACGCCGGAGGGCAACAAGTTTGCTGCCAAGATTCTGTTAACCGATACGCAAAATGATTTGGCGGTCCTCAATTTGAATGCGACCGGTCTAAAGCCAGCCGAATGGGCGGACACAGACGACCTGCTTCCGGGGCGGTGGTTAGCCACGCCAGATGTTTCGGGAGCAGCCGTCAGTGTGGGTGTGGTCAGCGTTGCCCAACGAAAGATCGCTGGGACACCCGGCGTGCTTGGCGTACAGATCCGCACCCAGGAAAAGGAAGGGCATCCTACGATCGAGGCCGTGATGGAAGGAAGCGGAGCCAAGAATGCTGGCATGTTGGCTAACGACGTAATTGTCTTGGTCAAGGGAAAGCCGGTGAGGAGCTTCGCGGAACTTCTGCAGGCTGTCGGCAAGCATCGGCCGGGCGACGTCTTGAAGACAACCGTCGAGCGCAACGGAAAGACCATAGAAATGGAAGTTCGTCTCGGTATGCGCGATGACGTCTTTCAGAATCTGATGCCGCATTCTTTTAGCGGAAGCGATGGCTTGAACGGGCCGTTGAATCAACGTCGGGACGACTTTCCAGCCGCCATTCAGCATGATTCAGTTCTGTTGCCCAGCCAGTGTGGCGGGCCCATCGTCAATGTGTCCGGCCGCGTGATCGGGATCAACGTGGCGCGGGCGGATCGAACCGTGTCGTACGCACTTCCCAGCGAAACCGTGACGGCGATCGTAGAAAAAGCCCAAGCCAAATTGGCGGAAACCGAAACCAATCCAACAACTACGACGAATTGACAAGCAAGGGAACGCACTTTGATGAAATCGGGTTACCTATTCGCCTGGTTAGGGATACTGACGTTGTTGGCGATAACGTGCCAAGCTCAGCCGCAGCGGGGGAGAAACCGTGGCTACGTCAGATTGTCACGGGACACACTCTTCCGGCTCTTGGAGATGCCACCCGTTCGTAAGGAACTTGAGTTGCGCAAACTCCAGATCGACATGCTGGACGATCTCCAAGCGGATTTAGGTCAGCAGCGGCGGGCTGCTTTTTTCAGCGGTGGTCCGTTGGAACTCCCCGGGGGCCGGCGCGGCCCTGAAGGATCGGGACAGGCATTGCAGGACGGGTTGGACAAAATGCAAGCCGAGGTCGAGAAGATTCGCGTTCAGGGTGAGAAACTGGTGACCGTGATCCTCGATTCAGGACAAACCAACCGCCTTAGTCAAGTGCGTTTACAGTACGAAGGCACCCGCGCTCTTGATCGTCGCGAGTTCCGCGATCAACTAGGCGTGACGGACGAGCAATTCAAGAAGATCCAAGAGCTCCGTCGAACGGAAGATGATCCTTCGCCTTTGAGGCGTCGACAGAAAAAACTGGATGAGCCCGTGTTGGCGTTGCTCAACCAAGGGCAGCAAGTGAAGTTCAAAGAACTGCAAGGTGAAGCTTTCGAGTTTCCACTGCCGCTGCCAGCCGATTTGCGCGGCCTGCGAGATCCCCAAAACGGCAATCGACGACGTCGTCCACCACGGAGATAAGCCATGAAGCAGAATTGGATCGTCATCTTCCTGGCAACTTTGTCTTGCGCACTCACCCATGTGCAGGCCGCCGAACAACCCAATATCCTCTTCATCATGGTCGATGATCTGGGCAAGGACTGGATCAGTTGTTACGGCGCGGACAGCATCCAAACTCCACATATCGACAAACTGGCCAAGAGTGGCCTGAAGTTTCACAACGCCTATTCGATGCCGCAATGCACGCCCACGCGCGTCACACTGTTAACAGGGCAGTATCCCTGGCGGACCGGTTGGGTCAATCATTGGGATGTGCCACGCTGGGGTGTCGGCTATTTCGACTGGGAACGATACACCTCGTTTGCGTCGGTCATGAAATCCGCCGGCTACGCCACGGCCATTGGCGGCAAGTGGCAGATCAACGATTTTCGCATCGAACCCAATGCCCTTGAGAAGCACGGTTTCGATGATTGGTGCGTTTGGACGGGGTTCGAGGGCCAGAACCCGCCTAGCGCCAACCGATACTGGGATCCGTATATTCATACCCGCCAAGGAAGCAAGACGTACAAAGGCGAGTTTGGTCCCGACGTCTATTGCAACTTTCTGATCGACTTCATGAAGAGTCATCGTGACGATCCGATGATGCTGTACTTTCCCATGGCGCTGACCCATGGACCTTTGACCCACACGCCGACCGAGCCGGACGCTACCGGACGAGATCGGATTGCCGCCATGGTGCGTTACACGGACACGCTGGTTGGACGACTCGTTGCTGCCGTGGACGATCTAAACCTGCGGCAACGGACGATCATTATCTTTACGACGGACAACGGTACTAGCGGTGGGCTACTGGGCACCGTCGGCGGGCAGCGGCCCAGTGGCGGCAAGGCAAAGAAATACGAGGGTGGTGTCTGCGAACCGTTCATCGTCAACTGTCCGGGGCGGGTCCCGGCCGGCGTGGAGACCGATGCGCTGACGGATTTTTCAGATCTGTTACCAACATTCGCTGAGCTGGGTGGCGCGGAGATTCCCTCGAACCTGGTGCTGGACGGCAAGTCGATGGCACAGGTCATTTTGGGAAAGGCCGCCGACTCGCCTCGCAGTTGGATCATGGCGCTCGGCCACGGCGCCGCTCGCCTTGATGCAGAAGGTGTTCGTGGAGTCGATGATTACGCGGATCGTGTGATCCGTGACAGGCGGTACAAAGTCTGGATCGAACCAAATCGCAATATCTCCGCCTTCTACGATCTCCAGTCCGATCCACTCGAGCGCCACAACTTGCTTGGAAGCCAGTTGTCTGAACCGGCCAAAATGTCGCTGGCCAAGTTCCAAGGCGTTATGAAGACGATGCCGGCCAATGACGCGCGCCCACAATACCGCCCTCGAGAATCACAACCGTGGGACAAGGCCGTCGGTTCGTCGAAAAAAAAGCCGTCGCCGAAGTCCCGCTCACCGAAGAAGCGTCGATCCCCAAAGAAATAACACAACATGCACGTACGACTCGATACGCTTCTTTGGCTGACCGTCGCGATCCAGCTGGCTGCCAACGCGTCATTCGCTGCTGGGCCCTATCAAGCGACGGGTCTCAAAGTAGGTGAAGTCGATGGCACCTCGGCGATTGTCTGGACTCGGCTGACGCGCAACGCAAAACGGAATTCGGCCGACGGTCCGATGGTCACGTTTGAGATGTCGAAAACCAAAAAGAAACAAGTCGTCGACGTGATTTACCCACCGGGAACCGATGTCAGCAGTTTACGTGATGCGGTTCCTGGAACTGCTGGGGAAGTAAGAGTGCTGTACCAGCGCCAAGGTGTGGATGACTGGCAGGAAACCGACTGGCACGATGTCGATCCTCAATGGGATTTCACGCACCAGTTCAAGCTGACCGGATTGCAGCAGCAGGCGCGCTACGCACTCCGCGTCGAATCGCGCTCCGGCGGCGAGGCGGGTCAGACGATCAACGGCGAGTTTCGCACAGCACCCGCTGTTGACGACCCCGCACGTGTCGTCTTCACCATCTCCACGGGACAAGCATTTCGCGACAAGGATCTGCCCGAGGGCTACAAGATCTATGCCCCGATGCTGGCCTTGGATCCCAGCTTCTTTGTTCACACTGGCGACATTGTCTACTACGATCGGCTCGCCAAAACCGCCGCGCTGGCCAACTATCATTGGCAGCGCACCTATGGCCTGCCAACCAACGTCACCTTCCACAATCGCGTGGCCAGCTATTTCATCAAGGACGATCACGACAGCTGGCAGAATGACTGTTGGCCGTCAATGAAAAACCAGAAGATGTTTCAGTTTACGTTTGCCCAAGGCCTGGCGATTTTCCCCAAGCAAGTGCCGATGGGTCGATCGACCTACCGCACGCGACGATGGGGCAAGGACTTGCAGATCTGGCTGGTGGAGGGACGTGACTTTCGCAGCGCCAACACCATGCCGGACGGACCAACCAAGACAATCTGGGGCGAGGCGCAGAAAGACTGGTTCAAGCAGACCGTCGCGGCGTCGGATGCCACATTCAAGGTCTTGATCAGCCCCACGCCGGTTGTTGGCCCGGATCGCACGAATAAGAACGACAATCATGCGAACAAAGGATTTACGCAGGCAGGTGACGAGCTGCGTAAGTTTATCGCCAGCCAGAAGAATCTCGTCGTGGTATGCGGCGACCGTCATTGGCAGTACATGTCGGTCCATCCTGGCACCGGCGTGCGCGAGTATTCGTGCGGTCCGGCCAGCAACCAACACGCTGGCGGCTGGAAGCAATCGGATTTGCGCCCCGACTATCACAAGTACTTGAACGTCGTCGGCGGGTTTCT
>JASLRF010000043.1 GCA_030744095.1 Pirellulaceae bacterium
AGGAGTTCATCTTCTCCAATGCGCTGCGCGGTAAGGGCAATGTGTTCGACCGAAAGACGGGGCAAGTGGTCAATAGCATTGGCCATAACTATGCTTGCTGCCGCTTCACACTTTCCGAACCGTACGTGCTGGGCGCGAACATGGACATGATGGACCTATCAGACAACGGAAAGCTGGTTTCGACGGGCCCGGCGATCGATTCGCGCGAATGCCTGGGCGCTGTCGTTTCGAATGGCCGCATCTTCTACACTTCACAGGCAAGCGGATTTGTCGTCTCACAAACGTACGGCGAAGCGTCGAAGGAGTTGCCCGCCGTTTGGGAGCGACAGTAGTTCATGCAAGTCAGAACAAGAGTTGCAGTGTCAATACAATTCGAATCGGAACGATCATGACCCACAACTTGATGCGAAATCTGTTAACTGTTTTGGTTGGTGCCATGCTAAGTAGCTCTGTTCAAACAACGCGCGCCGATGACTTGCTCGTCTTCATCTCCGCTTTTACGGCGGGCGATGCGGGGGCCATTCACGCCTATCAGCTTGATGCCGAAACAGGTGGCCTTAGACTGGTTCATCGAACCACTGACGTCGAAAACCCGTTCTTCATGGCCATCTCGCCCGACCAGCGATTCTTGTACTCAGTTCATGCGTTGGCGTTCGGAGGCAAGGAAAACGAAGAGGTCGCTGCTTTTGAGATTATAGGGCGCACCGGCCAGCTCTCTTTGCTGAACCGACAGTCGGCGTTGGGCACCGCAAGCTGCTACCTGGACGTCGACGCAACCGGCAAGACTGTCCTCGTTGCCAACTACTCGACGGGCAACGTAGCGGCACTGCCGGTGGGTGCAAATGGTGCACTCGGCGAAGCGTCGTCGTTTGTACAACACGCTGGATCGAGCGTCGATCCGGCACGTCAACAAGGTCCGTATGCGCACTGCATCGTCGCCAGCCCCGACAATCGTTTCGTTTTCGCGGCCGACTTGGGGCTCGACCAGATTCTCGCCTATCGCCTCGATGCAAAGACATCACAACTCTCGCCGAACCGGCAGCCCTTTGTGCGGACACCGCCCGGTGCCGGGCCGCGACATTTGACGTTCCATCCAAATGGAAAACACCTTTATGCGATCAACGAACTGAAGAACTCGGTCACACAGTTTGATTACGTCGACGGAACAGGCATGTTGATCGAGCAACAGACGATCAAGACGTTGCCTGAGGACTTTGACGGAACGAGCCACTGCGCGGACTTGAAGATCACACCGGACGGTCGGTTTCTGTACAGCACGAATCGAGGTCACGATAGCATCGCCGGATATCGAATCGGCGATAAGGGGCAGCTCACGTTGATTGGAATCGAATCGAGCTTGGGCAACGGCCCGCAGAATCTAGCGATAACCCCCGACGGCAAGCTGCTATTGTGCGCCAACATGCCTGGCGACAATGTGGCGGTGTTTCACATCGATTCAGGCTCTGGCAAGCTAAAACCAGTTGGCGATCCATTGTCCATGCCCAGGCCATCCTGCATCATGCTGTTGCCGTAAGAACACAGCTTGCGCAGCGAAACCCTCAAACTGATTTCAAAGGCGACTTATGAACTGCTCGAATTTTGGAATTCGCACCACGATGATTCTTGTCTGCGCCGTCTTTGGCATGGCGTGTGTCGAGAGCATTCGCGGGGCCGACGACAAACCGATCAGTCGCCAAGTCACGGCGGCCGACATGCCGCGGATCCCGCACACGGATGCGGACGACGCCTTGAAGACGTTCCGTCTGGCTGGCGGTTTTGGCGTCGAGTTGGTCGCCGCGGAACCGCTGGTGGGTGATCCCGTAGATGCGTGTTTTGATGAATTCGGGCGGATGTACGTGGCTGAAATGCACGGGTATCCGTTTTCGCAAGAGCCAACGAAATTGAATCCCAAAGGCGGCGGCAAAAAGGATGCGGGGATCGTACGACTGCTGGAAGATACCGACGGCGACGGCCGTATGGACAAGAGCGTCATCTTCGCGGATCAGATCAGCTGGCCCACGTCGCTGTGCTGCTACAACGGTGGAGTGTTTGTGATCGCGCCACAGTATCTGTACTACTTCAAAGATACCGATGGCGACAATCAGGCGGATGTGCGCGAAGTGGTTCTATCTGGCTTTGGTCGCGACAACGTGCAATCTGTGACCAATGGGCTGAAGTGGGATCTGGATAATCGGATCGCATTCGCGGCCGGCCGCAATCCAAAGAACATCATGCATCGCGGCAAGCCACTGTTTTCAGTTGGTGGCGATCTGCGCTTCAATCCGAAAACGGAAGAATTTGAACCATTGACCGGCGGACTGCAATTCGGTCATTCAATGGACGATTGGGGCACGCGGTTTGTCTGCAGCAACAGCAACCACATGCAACAGGTGGTCTACCCGCAGGGCTATTTGGCGAGGAACCCATATCTCGTCGCATCGGGCCTGATTCGAAGCGTTGCGTCCGATGGTGCCAGCGCCCGCGTCTTTCGCATCAGCCCACCCGAACCGTGGCGGATCATTCGACAGAAATGGCGTGCCGCGGATAAGGGCTACAAACTGATCATCAACGCCGATGGCGGTTGGGAGTTCATTCCCCTTGACGCGTCCAAGAAGAAAGGTGTCGTACCCACGGAGTACCCGGTCGGCTTTTTCACGTCCGCCAGCGGAATCACTATCTACCGGGGCAACGCATATCCACAAGAGTTTCGCGGAAACGCGTTTGTCGGAGACGTGGGTGGCAATCTGGTTCATCGCAAAGTCGTCAATACTGATCACGTGGTTTACAATGCCGCACGAGCCGATCAGGGCGAAGAGCTTCTGGCGTCGTCGGACAACTGGTTCCGTCCTGTGAATTTCGTCAACGCGCCCGATGGCACGCTGTACGTTCTGGACATGTATCGTGAGACTATCGAGCATCCCTACTCGGTCCCTGAGGAAATCAAGAAGTTTCTCCATTTGACCAGCGGTTCGGATCGCGGGCGCGTGTATCGACTTGTTAGCCCCAACATGAAACGTATTCGTCCGACAAGACTCGGCGATCTTACCAACGCAAAACTGGTCCAGCATCTAGAATCCGACAATGCTTGGAATCGCGAAACGGCGCAGCGACTGCTGTGGGAACGGCAAGATAAGACAGTCGTTCCGCTGATCGAGGAACTGTTGATGTCCACCAAGGCGCCACTGGGTCGGCTGCACGCGTTGTGTTCGTTGCATGGCCTGGGCGTTTTGAATGCGGAGCACATTCGACGTGGACTCAAGGACAAGCATCCGCGCGTCCGGGCTCACGCAATTCGGCTTTCCGAATCGTTGATTCGAACGTCGCCTCAAACTCCATCACCCCTGCTGTCTGACCTTGTTACATTGTGCGACGACGAGAACGAACACGTGCGATTTCAGCTCGCCTTTTCGTTCGGCGAATCCACCGATCCTCAGGCCATCGTCGGCATTGCTCGCTTGGCGCGCGATGCGCGGAGCAGCAGCGAGGTTCGGACCGCACTGTTGTCGTCGGTGGGACAATCGGCAGACCGGTTGACCGTATCCCTGCTGGCGGATGGCGATTTCGTGATGCAGAAGCGGGCCGCTTCGGTCATCACTCAGCTGGCTTTGATCGTAGGCGCGAATCCGAAACCATCTCCTTCGCTACGTCTACTCGGCGCGGCAACGGCCAGCGAACTTCCCCGGCCGATGCGACAGGTCGTGTTGACAGGACTCGGCCAGGGATTGGCCCGACGGGGTGCGTCCATCCCTGGGTTACTCGCGGACGCAGCTGCGTCCAGTCCACTGCGCGATCAAGTGGCTGGGCTGTTTTCGAACGCGACCAAATTGGCTGGCGACAGCGGCCAGCCGATCGGCGATCGCGAACAGGCTCTGCGCTTACTCGCTTTTGCCGATTTCAAAACGGCGACCGATCATCTTCCTAAATTCCTCTCGCCGCAAGTACCGCAATCGTTGCAGCGAGTCGCCGTGGCGGCACTGGCACAACAAGATTCGGACAAGATAACTACGACACTGCTAGCTGGTTGGCGGACCTACAGCCCTCAAGTGCGCCGAGACGTTGTCGATGCCGTAATATCGAAACCGGCTCGAATCCATTCCGTGCTGGCTGCAGTGGAATCGAATTTCGTGAAACGCGGTGATCTTGAACGTGACAAGAAACAACTTCTGATGAATCACTCCAACGCCCAGGTCCGCAAGCGAAGTCGCAAGCTGTTTGGCAGTGAAGTCAACTCAGACCGTGCCAAGGTTGTCGCCGCGTACCAAGACATCCTCGACCTCGATGGCGAGATGGCGCGCGGCCGAGCAGTCTTCACCAAGAAGTGTGCCGTCTGTCATCAGGTGGGAGAACTCGGTCACCAAGTCGCGCCGAATCTGGCGTCGGTACAGAACAAATCACCTGCCGACTTACTGATTGCCCTTCTCGACCCCAACCGTGAAGCGCAACCCAACTTCAATGTTTACAACGTGGTCACTCAGCAAGGGCGCACGTACAGCGGAATCATCGCATCTGAGAGCACCAACAGCATTACGCTCCGCCGTGCCGAAGCGAAGCAGGACGTGGTTTTGCGGAGCAACATCGACGAACTGATGTCGACGGGCACTTCCCTGATGCCGGAAGGGCTGGAAAAGGACTTGACGCGTCAAGAGCTGGCGGACGTGATCACCTTCGTAAAGTCGATCAAGCCTGAGAGTCCGAAACAACCAAAACGATGAAAATTTCATGAATCGTAGCCTCACTCATGCAACCGTCTCCCTTCCGCTACCGCGTGTGACCTCTCCCGCAAACGGGAGAGGTGAAGTTAGAAGATGGGTCGCCGTTTGCCTTTCTTTCTTCCTGGTGGTGGCACCAGCCACCGCCGATGAACCGTCAATCTACGAAGTAGGAATTTCCAAGGTCGACATCACGCCAGACTATCCGATCAGGCTGAACGGATTTGGCAATCGTCGCAAAGAGTCTGAGGGCGTTTCCCAGCGAATCCACGCTCGAGCGCTCGCCATTTCAGCCGGCGAGGCGAAGCCGATGGTTCTGATCGCGATTGATAGCCTCGGAGTGCGGATTGGCATGGTGGACGAAGTCGCAGCGCGTTTGCAGACCTCGCATGGCATTCCGCGTGAGAACATCGCACTGACGTTCACGCACTCGCATTGCACGCCCAAGGTCAACGGTGCCTCGGACAACATCTTTAGCACGCCGATTCCAGCGGCGCATCAGGAGCACATTGATGTCTATACGAGGGAGCTGACTGACCACATCGCGGAAGCGGCTCGTGCGGCAATCAACAATCGGCAGGCGTCTCGACTGGAGTGGGCCAGCGGCAAAGTTCGATTCTCGAAGAACCGTCGCACGCCAGGCGGCCCGGTCGATCATGATCTGCCAACGTTGTTCGTACGTGACGCGAAGAGCGATCAGATTCGCGCCGTCTATGTCGCGTACGCGTGCCATGCCGTGACGCTGTCTTTCAACCAGATCAGCGGCGACTGGCCCGGCCACGCGGTCGAGTCAATTGAACGGAACATTCCTGGTGCTACGGCGTTGGTTTCGATCGGAGCGGGGTCCGACAGCAACCCGATCCCAGGGGTGCAAGGTGACAAGGTCGAAATCGCGAAAAGTCAGGGTGCGGAGATTGGAGCCGAAGTGCAGCGCTTGCTACAAACGCCACGGAGGCCGGTGACGGGGGCTCCTGCGGCAACATTGAACCGAATCGATCTGCCATTGAACACTTTGCCGACGCGCGATCAGCTCGAGGAGCTGGCCAAGAACGGACGGCAGATCGGTTACAACGCAATCACTCAGCTGGCACGGCTCGACCGGGGCGAACCGCTTCTAGCGGCTATCGACTATCCCATTCAGACCTGGTCATTCGGCGACAGTCTATCTATTGTGTTCTTGGCAGGCGAAGTCTGCGTCGATTATTCCTCACGTCTTAAGACGGAGTTGGATCACGAACGATTCTGGTTGAACGCCTATTGCAACGACTTTTGTTCCTACATTCCATCTGAACGCCTGGCACGGGAGGGTGGCTATGGCGGCGGATCGGAGACTCCCTATTTCGCATTGCCAACAACACTCGCAGCCGGACTTGAACAGCGCATTGTTGACGAAGTTCATCGCCAAGTGCCTGACTCATTCAACGTGCCCCCAGGAACACAAGGCGTCGCCCCCAAATCGCCCGAAGCATCGCTCCGCTGCCTGCAAACGCACGACAATCTGCAGATCGAATTAGTCGCCTCGGAACCATTGATCCAAGATCCAGTGGCGATCGACTTTGGTGCCGACGGTCGCTTGTGGGTAGCCGAAATGAACGACTACGGCCATGGGGTTTATGAATCCTTCGAACAGAATGGTCGAATCCGGTGGCTCCGTGACACCAACAACGATGGCCATTTCGACGAGGCACGGACGTTCGTCGACGGACTCCGTTTTCCAACCGATGTTAAAGTCTGGCGTGACGGCGTGCTGATCTGCGACGCGCCTGATATCCTGTTTGCTCGCGATGAAAATGGCGATGGCGTCGCTGATTCGACCAAGAAACTTTTCTCTGGTTTTGACGTGCGGAATGCCCAAGCGCGCGTGAACAGTCTGCGATTCGGACTCGACAATTGGATGTATGGATCATGCGGCCTGTTTGGCGGAAAGATCATCAGCCACCTGACCGGCGAAACAGTCGACGTCACCAGCCGCGATTTTCGGCTAGACCCAGATACCGGCGTTGTCGAACCTGCGACGGGCCGAACGCAGCAAGGACGGTGCCGCAACGATTGGGGCGACTGGTTCGGTTGCTCGAACGGAACGCTGATCATGCACTATCCGACGAAAGACCGGTATGCGCGACGCAGTCCGTACGCGGCGCCGGCGCCACCGACGGTAGGTGCTGCAAACGCGGAAGCCCTCAGGTTGTATCCGCCGAAGGAACTCGTTCGCTTTGAACTTTCGGGAGCGCCGGGCAAGGCGACATCGGCCTGTGGGCTCGGTATCTACCGTGATTCGCGTCTTGGCCCTGAATTTGCCGGCAACGCGTTTACGTGCGAACCGGTTCATCAACTTGTCCATCGCATTGTACTGGAGCCGAGTGGCTTGAAATTCTCCGGACGACGCGCGGTCAATGAGGCACAGACCGAATTTCTGAGTTCCACGGACAGATGGTTTCGCCCCGTGCAGATGCGGACCGGACCCGACGGTGCGATCTGGATCGTCGACATGTACCGTTACGTGATCGAGCACTCGCGGTGGATTCCCCAGACTACGCTGGCACAACTGGATGTCTACGCGGGGCGGGGAAGAGGCCGCATCTACCGGATCCTGCCACGTGACGTCAACACCGATGGCAGCCTCCCGGCGGCACCCGGCTTGCCGACGCTGGAAGAACTATCGGATGAAGAAGTCGTCCAACAGCTAAACCAACCGAATGGCACGATTCGTGACCTGGCCCAGCAACTGCTCATTTGGCGAGACGCCAAGTCCGTGGCGGGTGACCTTATGAAGCTGGCGAATTCATCTGAATTTCCACAGTCTCGGATTCACGCGCTCGCCACGCTCGAGGCACTCGGCCAGTTGAACGCAGACGTCGTGCGCGGCGCGCTCCGATCAGACCATCCAGAGGTCGTTCGACACGCCGTCCGTTTGGCGGAACCGTTAATGAACAACACGCCTGAACTAATCGAGGCGGTCATCGGCCACATCGCGCATCCCAGTGCGCGTGTGCGGCGCCAAGTTGCATGGTCACTGGGCGCCTGCCAATCGCCCAAGGCGGCCAGAGCTTTGGCCGCCTTGTTGGATTCCGATCGAGCCGACATCTACATCCGCGCCGCTGTGCTCAGTTCGATCACTGCTGAAAACGGATCGGCAACGCTGGACGCCTTCCAGCAACTGCGTCGTAGTTCTCAGACAGGCTCACAAGAACAGCCGCGAGACTTGCGGGACCTGTTATCGGTTGCCATTGGGATGGGTGATGCGTCGTCGATCCCTGCGATCATAGAATCGGTCGCGCCAACGACGGATGATTCGGAAACAGAAAACGTCGCACTCGACGCTTCCATCACGTTGCTCGTCGCCGCCCTCGACACGGCGGATGCGAGAAGTCTGTCCAAGTTGACATTTAGTGCTGATTTCTGCAATTGGGTGCAGGCCTAGGCTGCGCCAAAGTTAGTATTGCTTGAGCTGGGCGATCGTTCGGGTTTTGTTTACGCTTTTCTATTCCGACAGGGCGATGCGACGCTGAGATTGTACGCTCGACGGAAGGTTGTCTTGGCACCAATTGACGACAT
>JASLRF010000044.1 GCA_030744095.1 Pirellulaceae bacterium
TGGATTCCACCGATTTAATACCGTTCCGGGAATCGCTGAATGAACTCGGGCGTTTCCCCGAAGTTTGCAAGAAATCGCTGCAGGCCATGGCAGCGGACATGCAGCGACCGATCAATCCGGAATTCTGGAGCACGTATTCGGTCGAGCAACTGAAAACATTCACACCGCGCGAACTCGAGCATTGTGGCCGACTGACGCAACCTGTTCTGTTCGAACGTGGGCAATCGTACTTTCGAACCGTCGATTGGTCCGAGGCGATGCAACGCGTTGCGGACAAGCTCAAGGCGCTAACCGCTAACGAATCGTTTTGGTATCTCAGTGGAAGAAGCTCCAATGAGGCAGCGTTTTCATTGCAATTGCTCGCCCGGTTGTATGGCACCAATCATGTCAACAACTGCAGTTACTATTGCCATCAGGCGAGTGGCGTGGGGCTGGCAAGTTCCATCGGAAGTGGGACCGCGACGTTGGTCTTAGAGGATGTCGAACATGCCGATCTCGTGTTCGTAATTGGCGGTAATCCGTCCAGTAATCACCCGCGGATGATGTCGACGCTGATGCACCTGCGTCGTCGTGGTGGGCAGGTGATCGTGATCAATCCGGTTCTGGAAACTGGATTGGTCAGTTTTCGCGTGCCCAGCAGTCCTCGAAGCCTGTTATTTGGCACAAGGATTGCCACCCAGTACGTGCAGCCTCATATTGGCGGCGACCTGGCGTTGTTGACTGGGATCGCCAAGCGAATCGACGAGATGGGCGCGCAGGACGAAACGTTTCTGCGCGAACACTGCTTGGGCTACGACAAGTGGATCGAGCATGTCCGAAGAGTCTCTTGGAATGAGATCCGCGACAAATCAGGGGTCGATCAGGCCCAAATCAATTCAGTGTCCGAACGATACGCGACCGCCCAGAATGTTGTGTTTAGTTGGACGATGGGAATCACGCACCACACACACGGCGTGCAAAATGTACAGGCCATTACCAATCTGGCTCTGATGCGTGGAATGGTAGGTAGACCCCACGCGGGGCTCATGCCGATCCGCGGACATTCAAACGTGCAGGGCATCGGCTCGGTGGGGGTGACTCTAGGCTGCGCCAAAGTTAGTATTGCTTGAGCTGGGCGATCGTTCGGGTTTTGTTTACGCTTTTCTATTCCGACAGGGCGATGCGACGCTGAGATTGTACGCTCGACGGAAGGTTGTCTTGGCACCAATTGACGACAT
>JASLRF010000045.1 GCA_030744095.1 Pirellulaceae bacterium
ATCTCTTAATGAGGGCGATCGATCTGAGGCCGTTGTGACACCGCCACCGAGTGAGCCGGCTTCAGATGCGACTACCACGGTCGGAGAGATCGGCGGTGATGATACACTCATCGAAGCCGAACAGCCCTCGATCGAATTCGCCAAGAACGTTCAGGCTGTCGTTGAATCAGTGGACACTGAAGGGGAAACAACAGACACGAATGCGTCAAGCAAAGGGCTCGACAAACAGTACTATGGCTTTGTCTGGTTGTTGACCGTCGGCGGTCTCTTCGTCATTCGCTTGCTGATCGATCCGACAATGGTGCGGCGTCCGCTGCTCGAGCCGAACCTATCGACCGGCGGCTTGGCATTCATGGGCGTTTCCTTGTTCGTCTTTCTAATGGCCAATGTAGTAAGCAGCCAACCCAACGAGGCCGATTTAGCAGGCCCGAAGAGTGCGGAACACCTGCTCGTCGGCACACCCGATGATCCTGATTCGAAGGATCCATTGCGCTTGCAGGGCCCAGGCAACGCGATTTTTCACTTGATTCCGACCCTGGTCACCAACCCGTCGTTATTTACAGAAGGAGGCGAACCGACGGAGATGGGCTACGTGCGAACCGCCAAGGCGATGGCGATTCTCTCGCATTTGGCAATTGTGATCGGGTTAGTCGTTATCGGGTACCGACATTTTGGCAACATTAAGACAGGCATTGGCGCGGCCACGTTGTATTTGATGCTGCCGTACACCGCGCTGGAGACTGGACGTGTCTTGCATGTCTTGCCCGCCGCCTTACTGATCTGGATGGTCCTTTGCTATCGGAAACCGTTGTGGGCAGGGATCTTCACAGGCTTGGCGATTGGTGTCGTCTACTACCCGCTTTTCTTATTACCGCTGTGGATCAGCTTCTATTGGAAACGTGGTTTGCTTCGTTTTGGGCTTGGTGTGACGTGTACGCTTTTTGTGGTAGCACTCTCCTTGGCTCTCGTCTCCGCCGATTTCGGCGACTACCTAGGCAACCTGCGAAGGTTGTTTGGTATCTGGGAACCAGCAATGCGACACATGCAGGGTGTCTGGGGACTGGGTTGGGATCCGCTTTACCGGTTACCGGTAATGGCAGCGTTTGTCGTGATGAGTGTCGCGTTGGCGCTTTGGCCACCCCAAAAAAACTTGGGAACGCTACTTAGTTGCTCAGCAGCTGTCATGGTGGCAAGTCAGTTTTGGCATGGATATGGTGGCGGGTTATACATCGCCTGGTACTTGCCACTTACGCTGCTGACTTTCTTACGGCCCAACCTGGAAGATCGAGTTGCCCTGACGGTGTTGGGTGAAGGTTGGCGACCTCGCTTGCGGCGAGACCTTCTCGCGCGGGCCGCCGTGTGGATTCTCCCATAGGACGATCGTCAATCAGCAGTTCGAAAGTGCCGGTTGGTCGGGTCGCGTCGACTCTTTGGCCCGCAATGGACTGCTCCGACTCGCAACAGTCGGTGGTCTTTTTGCATCAAAACGAGACACGGATCGCCGCCGACGGGGTAGAAAACGTCGTCACGCCAAGTTTCGTAAGTCCCGTCGTTCTATCTGCTTGCGTCGTGCCCACCGAACGCAGGTCAACCACTTTCCCAAATTCGGCACGACCGCTGCACATCATCTCGTGTTGACCGTCGTGATTGGCTCGTCGTTGGCAGAACATTTTGAAGCGAGAGGGGAATGGCGATGACTATCAAAACCCAAACGGTGAAGCGGCCCAACGGATGCATTGAAGTCATGCGTGTCCTGTCGGCGACGAGCCTAACCGAATGGTCTGACCAAGACCCGCTGGCTTATGAAAAAAGCATCCTCTGGCTCAAGAACATCGATGCGGTTCGTTTTGTCCGCACGGTCGAAGTCCGTTGTGCCCGCAGTCGGCGCGGAGCATTGAACTTGAGTACTGGAGAACGTGTGATCGGATATGCGAAGCTCACGTCGAATGCACCGCGCGATCCCAAGACCGACTGCTACACGCGGCGTCTCTTTTACCTGAAGCCCTCCGACACGGGCGAACAGCCAGGTGTCCCGCCAGACGCTGTTGACCCGCGCACGATTCTGCCTGGAGTACGCGGCGAGACACCTATCATGCCGGTGGGTCCTCTGGGCCATACCGCCCACGATACTCTTCAGCCGGGTATTTGATCTTGTTCTTGTCCATCTTCTCCTGCATGGCCGTACTGACGTCAATGTTCAGTTCATTGGCAATGGCCAGGGCATAGCACAAGACGTCAGCCAATTCTTCGGCGACGGCCCGCAGTTTCTCTGGGTCGTCGCCGATCACGCGCGACGCATCTTCAGAAATCCACTGGAAGTGCTCCATCAATTCGGCGGCTTCAATCGCCAGGGCCATCGTCAGGTTCTTGGGCGAATGAAATTTCTGCCAATCACGCGCGTCGACGAACCGACGAACCATGTCTCGTAGCTCGGCGATCTTCGTGGTCGTATCCGCCATTTGAGTTGACTCTTGCTAGTGCGTGTCGCGCGGACATAAACGTCCGCGTCACTTTGTTTCACAGGTCCAAACGGCGAAGAAGCCGCTGTGGTTAATCCGCATACGCTCTAAAGGGGTGAATTGGCCTGATGGATCGAGTGGGCCAGCGTCGCGAACCGGTCTCGAATCGCAATGGCCCGCTCAATGTGCCTTCGTCGCATGTTCCGTTAACTTAGCCAAACTGGCAGCAGTGTCGATCACCCCTAAATCCCGGTTGTTGTCGGAGCGTTGTGCGTCTTCTAACGGTTTTGACCATTCTTCCACGAGAGGCGGGCTTTCGCCATGGTTCACAACCTAAGCTTGTAGTGCCTGGTGAGTAATGAAGTTGCCGGTTGGAATTGAATGCTGGTGCCATCACGAGTAGACCACATCGGCACCAATCCCGTAAGGAGCGACGATGATCAAGCAGAGCTTTTTTCGCGTCGCGCGAAGTCGTGCGTTTTCGACGTTGGTAAGGCTGCTGGAAAAACTGGAACATCAACACAATATGCTCCGCGTGCTGACCTACCATCGTGTCGATTATCCCGATGCACGACCGGATCTTGACCCAAACCTGATCAGCGCGACTCCCGAGACTTTTGCTCGCCAGATGGAGCACCTTGCCGAACATTATGTTGTCATGACAATCGATCAGGTGGTGCAAGCGGTGCGCGACAAGTCGACACTGCCACCGCGGAGTGTGCTCGTCACATTTGACGACGCATACTACGACTTTGCCGAACATGCCTGGCCAACGCTGAAACGGCTGGGCTTACCCGCGGTGATGTTCGTCCCCACTGCTTTCCCCGGCCAGGCGCGGCAGTTTTGGTGGGACACCGTATACGAAGCACTTCACAAATGCAAAGTGGATCGGGACCTGGGCAAGTGTGGCATCGAAGTCCTTCGGAACGAAAGTCGAGCACAAACGTATCGGCGTATCGTTTGCGAACTGAAACTGCTGCCCCACGACGAAGTCCTCGCGCGCGTCGCCGAGTTGTCCCGGCAATGCGAATTGTCTCCAATCGTCAGTCCGGTCATGGCGTGGGGTGAATTGAAGAACCTGGCCGGCCAGGGACTGGCACTTGGTGCCCATACACAGACGCACCCGTTGTTGAACCGAGTACCACTGGAATCAGCTGTTGAAGAGGCGATTGGGTCGTTACAAGAACTGCAATCACACGTCGGCGATGTCGCTCCAGTTTTCGCCTATCCAGGCGGAGCATTCAGCGATGAGGTGGTCCAACATCTGCGAGACCATTTCGAACTGGCGTTTACGACGTGCCGCGGAATCAACGACATGGGTCGGGCGGATGCGTTACGCCTGAGGAGAATCAACGTCAGTCACCACACACCAGATTCCCTGGTTCGTGCCCAGATGTTAGCCGGAGTTCGCCACTTTAATCACCGCTGGCCACTTGACAGTTCCAATTCGTGCCCGAACCCGGGAAGTTGCTGCTGTTGAGGAGGATGAAGCTGTTCCCAGAGGCGAGTCCGATAGCCTTCCACCAGACAGACCATCATTTCCAGGATCAAAATGTCAGCGCGGTTCATCACGTGGCGTGCGCTGCGATGGCCCAATCCCTCGATCATTTCGCCCAATACGTCCAGATGCAGCAACACCGCTTGATGGGCGGTCACCTGCGATGAAGCCAGCAATTCGACAAGCTGCCTCATTTCTTCGGCCAGGTTTCCAGACCCCATGATGACGTAGGTGCGAAGAAGTTCTCGGTACCGCCCAGACAATGATTCGGCCAGTGGCTTGGGAAGCGGGACGGCGCGGGCGAGCGGGTTCACTTGAGAGCGATCGTTCATCACGTCGTCACCACTTTCCACAGGTACCGTACCCAACAGCATGGCCCGTTGTTGGGCCAACAGACGCTTGGCTTCGTCATGTTCGAGTTTTTTACGGTGACTTTCGGCCTGCTGCAACCGTCGATTCTCCGCCACCAGACGTCGCCGCTCGATCGCCCGCGACACTGTCCAGATCAGCGAACGGACCGTCGTCGTGTTGATGCAAACGTAGGCATCCGCACCAGCTTCGAAACAGAGCGCTGACATTTCTTGTTCGCTGAGCGTGCCGAGCACCACCACCGGTTGTTCCTCACCGCCACCGGCGCGTAGCCCGTCGAGCAGTTCCAGCGAATCCAGGTCCGGCTCCTCGTGACTGATCAACACGGCGTCGAAAGACTCTTCGCGCAAGCAAGCCAATCCGTCGGCCATCCCCACGGATTCTTCCAACAGAACTTCCGTGGCGCTATCTGCCGCCAGCGCGTCTGCCAACCAACCACCAGTACGCTGCGTGCCCGCCACAAACAATGTCCGCATCCGCGGGGGCAAGAAACCCCATGGTGTTGTGGGAAACTGATTGTCCGAAGCTTCGACGACAGTTGCCATGATCCATCCATCTGCTAGCACGTGGCGCATTGCCCAATTCGGCGAGCACCTTGTACTAGAGTGGGTCGAACGGCGTCAACGCCAACCGTAGCCTGTGGAGACGAGGCTGCCGTGCACGGTAGCCGTCGTAAGATGTACTCTAGGCTGCGCCAAAGTTAGTATTGCTTGAGCTGGGCGATCGTTCGGGTTTTGTTTACGCTTTTCTATTCCGACAGGGCGATGCGACGCTGAGATTGTACGCTCGACGGAAGGTTGTCTTGGCACCAATTGACGACAT
>JASLRF010000046.1 GCA_030744095.1 Pirellulaceae bacterium
GTGGACAGGCATTTCACGCGCTCGTGGAGACCTTCGGTCGGCGTGGTGTTGTGGTCGGGAGACCGCATCACAACAAGTGACACGATGTGAAAACACAGCAAACCAACAACTTAAGAGCTGTACGATCTCCTTGGGGAGAAGAACAGGATGATGCTGCGGAGCCACACGGAATGTAGTGCCACCGCCACAGGGAGCATGAAGTGTCTTGGCCCGGGTGCCAACTGGGACGAAACCGCTTTTTTGTGAGGTACACTATAGATAGGACAACCGGAACAGGAGCATGAGTCGTGGCATCAAATTACTTGCACTGTCAAGCTTGCGGCAGATGGAGCAATCACGAAGAACTGTCTTATTCTGACGTCACCCGAAGTCCCAACGAAACTGAACGGAAATGGAAAGCAAGGTCAGCAGTTGCTGCCAGCGACCGGAGAAAAGAGTTCACAGAGCACTGTCCAAATGGATTCGTCAGGTATCGTCAGTGCGAGCAATGTGACGAGATTTGGCAGTCGATAGAATTGCCGGTTGATTTTGTAGACGGACTTGTCGAGGCGATGACACTATATGCTGAACATTCAGACGAGCAGGAAGTGAAGCTGAAGAGACTAATCGCCTGGGCAGATTCGCCTCAAGCGCTTGATCTTCCTGTTCCGTAACTCCAGACAGCCACCTTCATCGGATCGCACCTCCCATTCTTGCGCTCTTGGGCTCGACGAGATGCGCTGAGAACGGATGAAGGAGAGTTCTACGGTCTCGAACTGCTCTCCTTCGTTTCCGATCCAATCGCGATAAGATGCTTTTGGGTGCGAACGATAAACAGCCCGCCGGCGATTGCAGGCG
The DNA here is from genome assembly GCA_030744095.1 of Pirellulaceae bacterium. The sequence continues at coordinate 838 of JASLRF010000046.1, forward strand.
TCGAGAGACAGTATTCACCGACGGTGTGGGTGCCGGCAACCTCGAATTTCGGTCCCGCATTAATTGAGATGACCACACCAGACTCGGCGGTGGCGTAGATCTTGCCGTCGGCCGCGACGGGTGAAGCGGTAAAGCTTATTGCTGTACTGTTGCCGCATCGCCGCCGGTACATTCGTTTGCCGGCCTTTGCGTTGTAGCAGGTGAAGACACCATTGTTGCCACACGTATACAGGTAGTCCCCGTAAAGAATGGGCGTTGGAAGGTACGGCCCGCCACGGGATGTGCTCCACTCGATGTGTTCATTCGAATCTTCGTCCTCTCCTAACGTGATATCTCCCGCCGCATTCAGCCGAACAGCGTAGATCGGTTGAATGGGCCGGTAGCCGCTGGTCACGAAGATCAGGTCGCGACCTACGATAGGTGTGGGCACCGTGATCGCGGCGTTCCCGGCCAGCTTCCACAGTTCCCTGCCCGTGCGCGCGTCATAGCCGCGCACGTGATTCGTGGCGTTCGTGATCAAGAGCGGCAGGCAGGCAGTTTCGTGAACGGTGGGAGTGCCCCAAGACGGAAGTTCGTCACGTGGCATTCGCCAGATCTCTTTGCCGCTTTCAATTTCAAATGCGGCGATAAACGACTCTTGTTGAATGTCACATTGAACGATGACGGTGCTTTGGTAGATGATCGGCGAGCTCCCGAAGCCCCACTGATAGTCCGCGTCGTCGAAGGCGCCGCTATCGAGCACACCCAGGTTGGTTTCCCAGAGCAGCTTGCCGTCCATGTCGAAGCAGCTGAACTGGCCCGAATTAAAGAGCGCCACCACGTGTTTTCCATCTGTGGCAGGCGTCGAATTCGCTTGGCTCGACTTCAAGTGACGCCTGATCGGCGGGACGCCCTCATCTGCCACTCGGTGCCAGAGCACACGACCTGTAACTCGATCCACACAATACAGACGCCACGAGTGTTCTGATGTGTCATTGGCTGCGTCGCCCGCGCCGTACAGCCCGATTCGCACCTCGGTGTTGCCGGCACTGCTGACAGCCGTTGTGACGAACACTTTGTCCTTCCAAACAATTGGGCACGAGTTGGCCAATCCCGGGATCGCCGTCTTCCAACGCACGCCTTCACCTTTTGTCACATCCCACTGTTCGGGAAGGTCTTGACCAACGGCGATCCCCCGCGCGCCTCGACCGCGAAACGACGGCCAAGTGTCGTGCGCGGCAACGCCGTTGTCACGCGTCCAATCGTTCGCATCGGTGACGACTTGAACTGGCTCGGCTGAGAGATCGCCACGGCGCGCTGCATCGATCAGCTTACTTTCTTTTTCGTCTGCGCTCCCAACGGCGACCAACAGGTGAATCACTGCGACAAAGACAAAGCACGAATTGCGTTTCATAGCCGTGTTCTCCTTTCCGTGCAAAGAACTTTCTCCCTTGCAGACCACTGAGCAAAGTAGCATAACATGTCCTGGGCTCCACGATGTCATGCGACATTGACAACTTTGCCAATGAGGGAAGCGTAGGAGAATTCAGCCTACAACGATCGATTCGATGCAGAGGAAGCGAGTCAAAGATCAAGTGATGGAACTCGGTCATTCGCGTTTCGCACGCAAACAAGAGGACACGAACAGATGAAGAGACGCACTTTTCTGAAGGCGGTTGCGGCGCTCTCGTCGGCAAGTGGGCTGAAACTTGGACGGGCTGGTCAGTCGGATGGAACTAGTGGTGTCGCCGGTCTGACCGAACGGCTCAACCCGAAGATCCAACAGGCGCGCGAGGTGGCGCTAAACATTCTCAAACCCTCGAAGAAAGAGCTGGAACGGGGATTCCGTCTGCACGCCGAGTCACTCGTGTTTGATGCCTACGGATTCTCGCCGAGAGCAGCAGTTGATGGAACGTCACTAGCGGCGGCAATCGAGGCGGGCGCGTCGGACGTCGAACTGAAGGACCTGCGCGAGGAGATGTCCATGACACGCTATGTTCACGATGCCGCCGAGCGACAGGAATACCGCGATGCGTGGCGAGCCTCGGGTGTCACATGCATCTTCCAGAACGCTGGCGAGGAAGGTCAGGATCCGTTGCGGTTGATGAAACGGCTGGCACGCTTCACATACGCCACCGACATGCTCCGCGACCTGGTGTCGAAGGCGGCTGTCCCCGACGATATCGTCGAAGCCAAGCGGCGGCGGCGCCATTGCCTGTACCTCACCGGAAACGGCGTGCCGCTCACGCAACAGTGGGTGTCCGTGCCGGATGAGCTGCGTTACCTCCGCGTGTTCTATCAACTCGGCATCCGCATGATGCACCTGACTTACCAGCGGCGGAACATGATTGGCGATGGATGTGGCGAAGAGTCAGATGCCGGTTTGAGTGATTTCGGCCGCCGAGTGATTGCAGAGATGAACCGAGTTGGCGTGATTCCAGACTGCGCGCACTCCGGTTGGCAAACGAGCCTGGAATCAGCGGAGGTCACGGAGAAACCGGTCGTCGCCAGCCACACAACGTGCGCGGCTCTCGATTCGAACCCTCACGCCCGCAGCAAACCAGACAACGTAATCCGTGCGATCGCGGAGACGGGCGGCTACGTTGGCATCTGCTGTATTCCGCGTTTTCTGCGCGGCAAAGGTGACATCAGCGCGCTGCTGGATCACATCGACTACGCCGCAAAGAAGTTTGGCGTCGACCACGTGGCGATCGGCACCGATGTGGCTTATTCGTCTCAGAACTCCGCTGCCGAGCAAAAGAAAATCCCTCGTCTTCGCCGGGGCCGCGCCGATTTCCGCTCACTCTGGCCTGCCGATGCGTTCCAAACATCGCCACAAATGCGTGACAGTGTTGTGTGGACGAACTGGCCGCTGTTCTCCGTCGGCCTGGTGCAGCGCGGGCATTCGGATGAGGATATACGCAAGATCATCGGAGGGAATGTGATGCGCGTGGCACGTGAAGCCTTCAAGCGAACGTAAAACGTACATTCCACTACCAACGATTGTGACGATTGCGTCGTCTTGTCGTAGCGGTAACTCCGGTGGCATTGCGGCCCAACCCAATGAATTCTGACGTTTGACGATCACATGGCCCCGGTTGGTTTTTCGCCGAGCGATACTTCAGGGTACGCCGGCCCTTGGCGGGTGAATTGAGACGCAATCCGTCACGGGAGGATTTGACATGTGGATCCTGATCGCTGTGGCTGTCGTTCTTGGCAGCATCGTGTTTTACGACATCACACAGCGCAAGCGGACAATCCTACGTAACTTTCCCATTGTCGGACACTTTCGGTACTGGTTGGAATCGATCGGACCAGAACTGCGGCAGTATATCGTCACCAGCAACATGGAAGAGCGGCCCTTCAGCCGTGCCCAGCGGCGTTGGATTTACGCGAGCTCGAAGAAAGCGAATCAATACTTCGGCTTTGGTACGGAAGCCGATCTCGAACGGTCACCGAACCATCTTGTCATCAAGCACGCAAGCTTTCCGCTCTCGGACCCTCTCGTGGGTCAGGAGGATTATGACCCGGAGTTTCAGATCCAGTGCGCAAAAATTGTGGGTGCGTATCGCAACCGGCGGAAGGCATTTCGGCCCCAATCCGTGGTGAATATTTCCGGTATGAGCTTTGGCTCGCTGAGCGGGCGGGCGGTCGAGGCGTTCAATCGCGGCGCGAGTGCTGCTGGCTGTCTTCACAACACCGGCGAAGGTGGCGTTTCTCGCCATCATCTTCATGGCGGCGATCTCGTGTGGCAGATCGGCACCGGCTACTATGGGTGTCGCGACAGCAGTGGTGGGTTCGACATGGCGCGCCTGTTGGATGTCGTCGCCGCCCATCCGATCAAGGCAATCGAGATCAAGCTGAGCCAAGGCGCCAAGCCAGGTGTCGGCGGATTCTTGCCGGCAGCGAAGATTACTCCTGAGATCGCAGAAGCCCGTGGCATTCCACTGGGAAAGGACTGCGCCAGTCCAGCCACACACACAGCATTCACTGGTGTCGACAGTCTCCTGGACTTCGTGGAACAGTTGGCAGAAGCATCGGGACTGCCAGTGGGAATCAAATCGGCCGTCGGCCAGCCAGATTTCTGGCAGAGTTTGACCGATCGAATGGCAGCGACGGGACGTGGCGTAGACTTCATCACCATTGACGGAGCCGAGGGTGGGACCGGTGCAGCTCCACTTGTGTTTTCCGATCATGTCGCACTCCCGCTCAAGGTTGCGCTGAGCAGAGTCTATTGCGAGTTCGCAAGACATGATCTTCACGAGAGTGTCGTTTTCAATGCCTCCGGCAAATTGGGATTTCCCGAATCTGCGCTGTTCGCTTTTGCCCTGGGTGCGGATATGGTCAGCGTCGCCCGAGAGGCGATGCTTTCGATCGGATGCATCCAGGCACAACGCTGTCACACCGGACACTGCCCGGCTGGCATCGCAACGCAGAATCAATGGCTGATGCGTGGTCTCGATCCCACGCTCAAAGCAGCGCGATTGACCAATTATGTCGTTGCGCTCCGTAAGGAACTGCTGCGTCTTGGTCGAGCGTGCGGAGTTTCACATCCCGCTTTGATTAGCATAGACCACTTCGAGATTCTGAACGACCGCCTCGGTTCCACACCCGCATCGGAAATCTTCGGGTACCCATCCGACGAGTCGATGTCCCGCGTCGATGACACGGTGGTAGCTGGGCACTAGAGTGCATTCGGCGTAATTGTAGCGGGTCTTTCGTCACATAGGACTCAGAAACAAGGCGTCGCGCACGCTACACGTCCGTGCGACTCACACTAGTCGCTGGGTCAATTTCTGGTTTTAGGGTTGAAGAAGAATTGTTGCCTGGCATAGTCGTTGATCGCTCCGCGACCATAACGTTTGGTTCGCGGAGCGAACCACGACAATCAGGCTCGACAACGCTAATTCTTAGTCTTGATAGAGCACTTGAAAAGCCCGGACACCAAACGGCAAACTTGGTTTACGCGATC
>JASLRF010000047.1 GCA_030744095.1 Pirellulaceae bacterium
TCTGCGTCGAATACGATGGGCTGCGGCAACAGCTGATACATCCAGGTGATCAAGTCTGTGATCTGAGGTGAACGTCCCAGTCCCGGGCCACAGCCGATGCAGGTTGCTCGGTCGGCAAGTACCTTCAGCGCCTCCTTTGCCGCAACGACTAGCCGGCCTTCGGCATCACAAGCAAGCGGAGCCGTCATGAAAGCCGGTTCGAAGGATGCCACGGTTTCAAGGCAGTTGTCTGCGACGCCCAATGTCACTGTTCCAGCGCCACTGCGTAACGCCGCCATCCCAGCCAACGCGATTGCACCGGCCATGCCACGGGATCCACCGACCAGCAAGGCCCGACCATAATCGCCTTTGTGAGTATCGACGACCCGTGACGAGAGTGTGCGCAATTGCGACGTGGTGTCTTGGTGAGTCATGGCGTGTCGCTCGAATTGTGACAGCGACGGGCGATCAACCCAGCCACGTAGCCGCCCTTGAATCCGGCGTCGACGTTCACGACCGTCACGTTGGCGGCACAACTGTTTAGCATACCCAATAATGCGACAATGCCACCCAGATTAGCGCCGTATCCGACGCTCGTCGGCACCGCGATCACGGGACAGTCGACGTAGCCACCGACGACGCTTGGCAGGGCTCCCTCCATACCGGCGACAACCACCACTGCATCCACATTTCTCAGCGATTCCAGGCGCGCCGGCAGCCGATGGGGCCCCGCGACGCCGACGTCATGGACCATTACCGGTTCCACCTGCATCCAACGCAGTGTTTCCCTTGCCTCTTCCGCCACTGGCAGGTCACTGGTCCCGGCCGTCACGATGGTCACGGCACCGGATGGCGGCTGAACGGCAGGTTGCCGTGATCTGTCCAAACGCCAGGTGCGTGCCAACGAGTTGAATTGTCCATCAGGATAGGGGCCGGCCAACTGTTCGGCTTTGTCGGCATCAAGACGCGTCACCAGCACGTTGGTTCCGTTTGTCTGCAGCTGGGAGATGATCTTCGTCAGCGTGACCAGATCTTTCCCTTCTCCGTACACAACCTCGGGAAATCCGCAGCGCTGCTGCCGATCCAGATCGAGTGTAAAGGGTTCAGGCGGCTGGTCTTGCATGTCCCCATCCTATTCACGATAGCCGCCTGGCGGTAGTGGCCCCGGCCCTGTACGGACGCGGTGGCCAGTGAAAGCTGGGCCTTGTCAGCTCGCCGAACGCGAACCACAATCTGAGTTTGGCGTCTTCTGTTGGCGGTCGCCTCTTAACGAAGCTAACGAGGCAGGGCCTCGAACCAATCCGAGCTACCGCTCGGTCTTGTTAACCCGCTCCCCGGCCAACCTGCGGTCGGTGGCCGTCGCCAAAACTTGACTCAAATACGACAAGTTTCCGACCATAATGAGACTAAAGAAGGACGATTTGATATGCCCAGTTGTGTACTTGCCTATTCCGGTGGCCTGGATACGTCAGTCATTCTCGGATGGCTGCAGGATGAAGGCTACACCGTGCATTGTGTCTACGTCGATTTGGGACAGCCCTGCGAAGATCGCGAAGCAATTCTCGAGAAAGCCGACCGTAATGGTGCCGCGAGTTCACGGGTTGTCGATGCCCAGGAAGAGCTCTGTCGCGACTTTGCCTTTCCGGTCATGCAGTGGAACGCCAAGTACGAATCTATTTACCTGTTGGGCACGTCGATTGCGCGACCCTTGATTTCCAAGGTCTGCCTCCAAGTGGCTCGCGATGTGGGTGCCGACGCATACGCTCACGGCGCGACCGGAAAAGGTAACGACCAATGTCGCTTTCAGTTGGCCGCCGAAGCCTTGGACCCCGGCGTGAACGTTGTGGCACCCTGGCGGATTGAGCAATTTCGACAGTTGTTTCCGGGACGCACCGAGATGATCGCCTATTGCGAGAAAAAGGGGATTCCCGTCAAAGCATCCGTCGCCAAACCTTACAGTTCCGACGAAAAATGCTTGAATATCAGTTACGAAGCGGGTGAACTAGAGGATTTGACTGTCAACGGCGTCGAGACGGTTGATTTTGGGATGGGTGTTTCTCCCCAGGAAGCACCAGACGCCTTGGAAGCGGTCACGGTCCAATTCGACCGAGGCGTGCCAACTCATGTCAATGGTAAGGAGTGTTCGGCGCTGGAAGTCGTTACGACGCTCAACGACATCGGCGGACGCAACGGCGTTGGACGCATCGACATGGTAGAGAATCGTTTTGTTGGCATGAAGAGTCGCGGTGTCTATGAGGCTCCGGGCATGACCGTGCTCTATGAGGCTCACATGCTGCTCGAACAGCTGACCGTCGATCGTGACCTTACGCATCTTCGCGATCGCTTGTCTGCCGAAGTGGCCGAGATCGTCTATAACGGTTTCTGGTACACGCCTAAGTTCGATGCCCTATTGGCATTTGTTCGTGAATCACAAAAGACGGTCACCGGCGAGGTCACACTGAATCTCTACAAAGGCAACATGATTGTCGCCAGCCGATCCAGTCCCAACAGTCTCTACGACGAGGGCATCGCCACGATGGAAGGTGGCGGTTCATATAACCAAACCGACGCCGAAGGATTCTTGCGAATTCAAGGTCTTCCATCCCGCGTTCAAGGACGCGTGACACCTCGCGCATATTGAGCGAGGTTGTCTTCTGACCAAACGGCAGCGTGTTCGATGGCCTCGTCACTTCGCTGGTAAATGTGGGAGGCGCTCGATGACGTCCCCCAGATAGAGCGAGGCTCCAGCAGTTCTTAGCCCTGGAGCCTCGGGACCGAAGAATTCAGGAAATTAACCGTGCGACTCGTACTAGCTGGCGTCGTTTGCGGCGATCGCCACGACGCCGCCCGCAATGCCGAGTCCGATGGCGATCTTCAGCCAATGGGCTCTCAGGAATGACCGGGCGCCCTGTGCCCGCACCGTGTGTTCTGGCTGAACCAACAGCAAGCCATCGCTCGCAGCAGGTGGCGCGGTCCGAGCTGCCCAAACGCGGACCATCTTCGCCGTGCCAGGTGCAGAGGCGACATAAACACCAGCCTGAAGGTTGTCGATGGAGAAATAGCCAAGTTCGTTCGTGGTTGCCAGGGCTGCCTTCTGACCTGACGCGGTGATTTCGACCGCCGAATTGGCCACGGGCTTGCCACTGTTGTCAACCACTTGTCCCACAAGACTGCCCGTGCGGGTCAAACCCACGTCGGAAATTCGTCCGGGAGAAGCACCAAAAGCGGGTTGAAACGTCGGTAGAAGTAATGCTGCTACCAAGTAGAAAGCCGCCACGCGATTCGTAAACTTCATCTTGGTCATGTTGCCCTCTACCCCTTTGAGTTGCCGCGTTCTTGTTCAGAATTAGGATGGTGGTGTCCGCACCGTGCTGGCCATTGCTGCCGCGATCGAAGCTATGCGTCAACATGGGTGAGTCGCTAGCCAATGTGATTTAGATGTCTTCGACATTAACGACTGCACTTTCTGAGAAAACGTCTTCAATTGGTATCCACTAAAAAAGGCTCTTCTATCATGCTGCGGTTGCAAACAAAGCCGCACGATAGGAGAGCCAAGGATGGCGAACTCGAAATGTCGTTGGGAATGTCCGGATCAG
>JASLRF010000048.1 GCA_030744095.1 Pirellulaceae bacterium
AATAACTTCTTCGTGGCTGGCGTACTCGAAAGACTTATTTGCTGGCACACACTTTCGATCTTTGGTTCGTCCATTTGATTAGCTATGATCGCGGGAATTGCCTTCGCAGCCAACTTACCGGTGCGGTCATTCGTGACGATCCAGACCAATGCGTCCATCGCGGTTGGATCATCTGCATTCGCTTCGGCGAACGCCAGGAACCGTTTTGCGAACTTATCAGGTTTCGGATACTTCTCCTGAATAAGTTTTTGACGCTCTTCACTGGTCTTCGCGCCGCGGTACTCGGTCCTGAACTCGCTTTGCGCTTTTGACCACTCCGTCACCAAGCTCTTGTAGCTATCCGGAGCCGATGGTTCCACTTTCTTTTTCTTTTCGTCATCGGCCCGCGCGGTCACTACCAAAGCGACCAAGGCCATCGTACATAACAGGTAGTGTTTCATGAGAAGATCTCCAGCGATGTGAACAGGATCAAACGTTGATCGACGCCCGGTCAGTATAGACCTCCAGGGCCAGTTCTCCAAAACGAAACTGCAATTTCGAGGGAATAGGCCCGCTGGCAGATCGTCTCTACCTGCCCAGGTTTGGCCAGGCGTTACTGCGGTGATAATCGGATCGAACGTAGATCGATCATCGCGCTGCTGATCGCGCCATCACTGCGCATGGTCACTTCATGCAGACCCGCTGGCAGTGAGAATGTTCCCAATGATGCCGAGCGATAGTCGTCCCAAGTCCCAGTTCCTTGGACGACACCACGAAGCGCTTGGGCAGCAACACGCAAGACGAATTGATCGCCCGCAGCACCGTTGTCGCACGCATAGTCCATGGTGACACGATATTCTCCTGCCTCCGCCACACGGATCTGCCAGACAGCGTGATCTTGCGGGCTACTCCACCAGCCGAGATTGCGATACTTCTGTTCGAAGACCAAGTTCGGGCCGTAAATCCTGGCATGCATCGCCAGCAGGCGAATCGAACCATCGTCTCGCATCGGTGCGACTTGCGGTTCATTTCCGGGAAAGTACTTTTGCGGCGCCGGTGGACCCTTCAAATACAACAGTACGTCAGCCAGATCTTGCGGCTTCAGCTCTTTTTCCATCCCTTCGGGCATCAGCGATTTTCCGACCGTGCGGAAGTCGTCCAGATCAGCCCGCAGAATGGATGTCGATTTTTCATCCGGTCCCACGAGCACAATGCTGTTGGCCGTTTCGCTACGGATCATCCCTGTGTGTTGACGACCGGACTGTGTGATCGCCACATATTCCAAGAACTTGGCTTCAACGGCGCGGTTGGGGTCGAGCACCGCGACGAGCATCGCGCCGACAGACCTGTCTGTCAACGCTGCCAGGTCCGGGCCAATTGCGTGACCTTGATCTTGCCAGCGATGGCACGTCGCGCAGTGCTTCGTAAACAACTGCTTTCCGCGCGTTGCGTCGGCGTCGAGCATTTTGACGACCGCATAGTCGCTGATCACCTGCTGACGATTGTTGATTTCATTGACGGCCAACAATTTGACTGCGCGCCCGCGCAACGATGGGTCTTTGTGCCGCGTCAGCTGTTGGCGACGACGGGCGTTCAAGTGAGACGCTTGCACATGCTTGTTCTCGATGGCGTCGAGCAACGCCTTGGACCACTGTGGGCGCGACAGTAAGAGGTCCAAAACCTCCGCCCGCAGCGCCGGAGTATGAGACGGCCAACCTCGCAACAGCATTGCAGTGGTGTCATCATTCGGCGAGACAGAAGCGACCAAGGCGCGGGCTGCGGCGATTTGTATGGACGTCCCGTGTTGCGGTGCCAGCAGTTCGGCGAGCAGTGTCCGGCTCGGCGCGACGGGCAAACTGCCCAGAAACCGGATGCAGGATCGGCGCACGTCTTCCTCCGCCTTTGGATCGACTGCCAGTTTCTGCGCGGCTTTCGCCATCGCGAACAGACGGTCTGCGGCATATTTGCCGAACGTACGGTCGAGTGTCGCTTCTCGATTTTCAAAGGTCTCCAATAATGTCGAAACCGTCGTAAAGTGCCAGGACTCGTAGCCACTCTCGGCCAATTTGAGCAATGGAACGAGCGAGGCTTGGAGGAATTCCGCGTTGTCAATGGAGCCTGCCGTTGCCAGTAGCGGATCCAGCCAGGCAGTCGACGGAGTCCCATTCGCCAGACTGGCTGTGACGGCTTCGATCACATTCTTCTCATGCAGGCTGCTGTGAAGTGCCGCCAGCAGATATGGGTCGTTGGTCGCCGCCGCCATGGTGGCCAACTCGCCGCCAGATTCGGGCGATCCCAACGCACCGATACTGTACGCCACTTGAAGACGCACCTGGGCGTCTGGGTCGCGCACTAATTCCAGCAGTCGGTGGGCCAACGGTTCTGACTTCGACAAACGAGACTCGGCCAGCCGGACGGCATGTCGGCGTACGGCGAAATGGTCGTCCTTGCTCGCCCAGAGCAACAGTTCGTCGTCCAGACCGCTCAGTCCGTCAATTGCGCAAAGCGCTTGGACACGCACCTGGGGCTTGTCCGAGCTCTTCAGCAACGCCCGCAACGCTGGTATCGCCTGCTCGTCGTTGTTCCAGATTAACATCTGGTGCACGAGGTCGCGCCGCGTTCCATTGAAGGTGTCGAGCGCCGCAACCAATTCAGAAGTTGTCATCGAATCAATTCTGGGCACACTGCGAAGCCGTCGATCGGCACGGCGCACACGGTAGATTCGACCTCGATCCGAGCCAGCTCGCAAGTCAAGCCGCTGTTGCCAGTCTTCCGGGATCCACTTGGGATGTTCGATCACCAGTCGATACATGTCAGCAATCCAGATCGCGCCATCGGGCCCCGTCCGGACCATGGTCGGGCGGAACCAGTTGTCCGATGACGAGAGGAATTCGGATTCCTCCTCGCCGGGCGGTCGTCGGCTCGTGTATGAAGTCCCGTCTCGTGTGACCACTTCGCGATGCACCAGGTTGTGAACCGGTTCGCACACGAAGCTCCAAGTTTGCCCCAGGGCACCGATCAACGTATCGCGATAGATGATCGGGCTGCACGCCGAGGTAAACCGATTCGCGCGATCAAAGTCGTTAAAACGTGCAACGGTCAGGCTGGTGGGGAACACCGGTGAGGCACCCGGTTGAATGGACACTTGCTTTCGCAGGCCGGGAGGCGCGAAGCGCGGGTTGCGACGCAAGTAGTGGTCGTCCAATACATAGTGCCACATAGGATTGCTGTTGTTACCACCAAACCAATTGCCCCAGTCATCGCGATTGCGGCCAAACTGCGTCTGGCCAGATTCGGTTTGCATCGTGCCGGTATCAGGTTGAATGCGAAGATCCCGACCACTGATTGCCAGCGTCTGCTTCGTCTTCAGCGACTGAATCGTGCCGCCGCTGTCGCCGTTGCCGACGTGCAGCCAGTTGTCCAAGCCCCACCGCAAGCCGTTGGCCCGATGCTGTTGGTTGCCTTCAGCGAAACCGTGGTACAGTGTCTCGCGGCGATCGGCCATATTGTCGCCGTCTGTGTCCGCCGCAAAGATAATGTCCGGCACGGCGGTAATCAGAATTCCGTCCCGCCAGACTTTGATCCCCGTAGGAAACGGGACGTCATCCAAGAACACGTCTGCCGAATCGTAACGGCCGTCTCCGTCTTCGTCCGTAAGAACTTTGACACGGCCGCCCGGTTTTCCGACGGGATCTCCCTTCGCGTGCCAGTTGATACCGTTGGGATAGTCTCGCATTTCCACAACCCACAGCCTGCCGTCAGGTCCCCAATCGAACGCGACGGGATCGGTGACCATCGGCTCAGCAGCAACCAGTTCGACCACCAGTTCTTCGGTGCTGGTCGTGCGCATCGTCACGAGGGCTTCTTCAGGGGATCGAGGTGGTTCGTAGCCCGACGCGTCACGAACGGATTCGGCACCGGCTGTGTGCGCCACAAGTTGTTCAAAGGAGACGCGATCCACGCCATCGGGCAGTCGGTCAGTGTCTTCATTTTGAGTCCACAAGTGACGAGAATGTGCCCAGACCCCGTGGTTGGTCTCGTCAGGTCGATAGAAACGCGGCAGCGCCGGAGACTTGCCATCGCCATGCTGGCCGGCGACCGACGTCGGCAGCCAACCTTGCTCGAGGTCCTTGTACAGATGCAGCGCATAGCGCTGGGAACCTGAAAACAGCACGTCCAAACGCTGGTCCTGATTCACGTCCAGAAAACGGACGCTGTGGCGCGGACGGTCAAGATCCTCCGGTAGCCGCACATCGGTCTTGACCCATTTGCCGACCAACGAATTGTCGTCAGCGGGTGTGTCGTTCCAACGCAGGACGGCGGCGCTGGAGATGCGTTCGCAGATGCCATCGCCGTCCAAGTCACGCAATCGCGACCACTCCCTCGCCGACTGGCCAAGCGCCAACTGACCGCCAACCGATTTCCATCCGGTCGCCGTGAATTGCCAGGAAAAATTGGCGACGTGCACCGAAGCGTAACCATCGCTGCGGATAACGCCAAACTGCGGCGAGTGTTTTTCCGGTTGGTTCAAGGTGTACGGAAAACTCGTGGTCTGCCAAGTCTGATCGGCAGGTTGCCAGACAAGGCTCCGCAGACGATCTTCGCTACCCTGCACCACATCCATGTGCCCGTCGTTGTTCAGGTCGAGCAGGCGGATGCCGTTGTCTCCGCCATCGGTGCGACGCAACGGTTGGCCTTGCAGCAGATTGGTGTTGATGCGTTGAATGGCTTCGCGAAAAGTGAGGAACTTGACTTTGCGACCATGTTTGGTCACGGCATGGTCGATCAGCTCCACAACTTGATCGTTACGAATCCATCCGTGGGGATGAAACACCAGATTGAACGTCCCCTGTTTGATGACGACGGCGTCCAATGCCGCTTTCATGTCCGCAACCGTCCGCGGGTTGTTTGGCTGTTGCAGATTCTGAGCTTCCCAGTCGCTCGGCACGACACATGGAAACTCCCAGCACGAACCGCCGATCACGTATGGATAAGGATAGTCTTCGATCGTGTTGACGAACGATGGGAACGGCAAATACTTGCGAAAGCGCTCGGCACCATCGGGATCCAGAACCAACTCGCGCGGTAGGTCCTCGTCGTTTGGTGTGGTTATGTTGAAGACCGACGTATCGATCTGCAGGAAATTGTCTTTGGCGGAACGTTGGTTGAAGATCTCCGTCCAGAAACGTGGGCTGGGCGTGTTGCGGGAATCGCAACAGGGCATTCGAAAGGCGACCGGCTGGTTTCCGGGGATTTCATTCAACAGGTCGACACAGCGGTCGTACGTGCTCTTCGCCTTGTCAAAGTCGCCGCCCTTGAGCAACGGACAGGGATGGTCGACGGTGTGAACTTCGATGCTCAGGCCTTCGTCCAACCACGCCTTCAATTGTGGGTCAGCCGGATCGATGTTGCAGGTCATGATACTGACCGGCGCGCGACCATCAATCTGCTTGAGTCGCTGGAGGATGGGTCGCAGGTACGCCTCGTACTTCGTCGTGTCGCGCATATCGTCGATCGCCAGCACGACCACGGCTTCGACCCCATCGTCGCCCACCCATTGCGGCGTGGTTAACTTGGGGAAGTTGCGACCGACATAATAAGGATCGCACGAGGCGTCTAGATAGGACAGTCGATTTCCGTCCGCAGCCAACAGCGTCACTCCCTGGATCGCCACTACAAACCACAGCATAATAACCAGCAGACGTTGCATGAGACTCTCTCCGATAAAACGCATCGCGTGACTCCAACGACATGATAACACGTGGCCACGTCGCGGGGACAATCGTGCTGGAGGGGGTGGGGGTCTTTTTCAAGGAACAGTGGACAAGCTTTGGAGGAAAAATCAGCCGAAAAAGAACTCGCTCCCTGGTTCGCTCGCAAACCGGGCCTTCGTATCTGAGCATCGTTTGCCGGTTCGATTGCGGTTGCCAGATGCGTTCTGTTCCTTCATCATTTGCATCCATCGGTTGAACCTGTTTTCCTGGAGCCACATGATGTCTGTCGATGTTGCGGTCGTTCCCGTCGCGGGACGAGGAACGCGTCTATTGCCGTTGACCAAGAGCCAACCGAAGGAAATGCTCCCCGTGGGGCAAAAGCCCGTGGTTCAACATGTTGCGGAAGAACTGGCGAATTCGGGCATCCATCGGATGCTGTTCATCACTGGACCTGGCAAGACGGCCATCGAAAACCACTTCGATACCAACGACGAGTTGATCCGCAATCTTCGCGAAGGCGGGCACGAGGATCTACTGGGCACCTTGGCTTTCGAGCGCGAACAGCTCGAATATTTCTACACCCGGCAACGACGCCAGTTGGGTTTGGGCCACGCCATCCTGTGTGCTCGACCGATGGTTTCTCAAGAGTCGTTCGTCGTGGCGCTCGGTGATTCAATTATCGGCATGTATGCTCAATCGCAAATCGTGCGGCGGATGACCGAGCTGTTTGAACAAGAGCAGGCGGATGCCGTGATCGCATTCGAAAAGGTTCCTGCCGAAGACGTAGTCCATTATGGGATCGCCAACATTGGGAAAAACCACGGCAGCTTTTTTGAGTTGAACGACCTGGTCGAGAAGCCTGACGTTGCAGATGCGCCAAGCCAATTCGCCGTCGCGGCACGGTATGTATTTAGACCGCGGATCTTCGAGTGTCTCGATCAAACGTCGGCGGGCAAGGGCAACGAAATCCAATTGACCGATGCGATTGGTCGCATGATCAATGACGGTGGCCGAGTGCTCGGTGTTTCGTTGGCGACCGCGGAACGCCGGTTTGATATTGGCAACTTCCCTAGTTACTTTAGGGCGTTCATCGAGTTCGCACTGGCCGATCCGGAACACGGTGTTGAACTCGAGGAGTTCGTTCGCGAGCAGCTTCGGTAGCAAATCCGACGAGGTCCTCTGTCATCATGCAGATCATTCGCCATCGCGCTTACGCCCGGGCCGGGTTAATTGGGAATCCGTCGGACGGCTACGGCGGAAAAGCGATTTCCTTTACGTTTCAAGAATTCACCGCCAACGTGGTCATGTATCCCTGGGACCAGGTGGAAGTCATCTGGAGCGAACAGGACAGGAACCGTTTTGATTCGCTGAATGAACTGATCGACGACGTCACGTTGAACGGTTACTACGGCGGCGTGCGGCTTGTGAAAGCGACGATTAAGCGGTTTGCTGAGTATTGTCGAGAGCATGGCTACGTGCTTCACGATCGCCCATTTTCCGTTCGATACGAGACCACGATCCCGCGCGGTGTCGGCCTATCGGGATCCAGCGCCATTGTGGTGGCAACCTTGCGTTGTCTACTGGAGTATTATTCGATGGAGCTGCCGCGTGACCTGCAGAGTTCGCTTGTCCGCTCCGTGGAAAACGACGAACTCGGAATCGCTTGCGGCTATCAGGATCGCGTTGCCCAAGTGTACCAAGGGCTCGTGTACATGGACTTTGGGCAGATGCGACGGACCAACGGATTGGAAGTTGGCCGGTATGAAGAACTGGATCCGATGCTGCTGCAGGGCGTGTACATCGCGTACGACTTGTCACGCGCCAAGACATCGGCTTCCGTCCACGGGCCGCTACGAACCCGCGTCTCGGACAACGCGGATCTGACGGCGACGATCGCCGAAATTGCCGGCCTGGTTGATGAGGCCCGCCTTGCGCTGGAAGGGCACGACGCCGATGGCTTGCACCGATTGCTAGATCAGAATTTTGACTTACGTTGCAAGCTGTACCCGATTCCGACGGCGCAGGTGGCGATGATCCAGACCGCGCGGGGTGTGGGGGCTTCAGCCAAATTCGCCGGTTCCGGCGGTGCGATCATCGGGACTGTTCACGACGACGCCATGTACCTGGCACTGTGCCGAGCCATGAGCTCAGCCAGCGCGGACTGGCACGTCCTTCGCCCGACGGTGGTGTCAGCGAACTAGGCTTTGCCTCAAAATCCAAATACCCTCACCCTATTCTCAAGGCAGATGTTTGATTGACAGCCCGCCGAGCGTCCGTGCGCATCTATTTGAGTTGATCGGTTTTGAGGCGTAGGAAAAACCTGACGATGGCCCTCGCGCGGTCTTGGGCCGCGACTGTTCAGTTCCTCCGTCGCGCCGCACGGCTTCGTTTCTTGATATCGTGGCGTGAGCGATGGTATCATCTGAGTCAAGCTGGAGTCCTGGCGGTCTCAAACAGAATGACGTATCTCTGGGGAGAGCAAGTCATGAATCGACGGTCATTGGTAGCGGTTTCTTGCGGGTCTGTGTTGTCTGGGAGCCTTTGGGTCGGATTGACTTTGGCGCAGACGGGCGATGATCCTTCGGCCGCGGCGGTTGCGAAAGCACGCGACGAACTGGCGGCGGCTCAGAAAACGTTCGACGGGCAATCGGCGGCGGCCGAGGAGGCGCAGGCGAAGCTGAGGAAGGCCCGGCATAAGCTGTTCGCCGAAGAAGCTTGGGCGGCGCGTCAAGCGGTGGTCAAAGTGGAGGCCCTGAATACGGCTGCGAATAAAGCATTGGCTGCGAAAAAGGCACAAGTCAAAGCAGCACAGGCGAAAATTGCCGCTGCCACGAAGAACGCCAAGAAAGCTGTTGCCGAAAAGACCGCTGCTGAAAAGACGCTGACAGAGCTGAAGAATAAGGCGGACGCGCAGGCCGCAACGAAAGTCCCGCAGGCCGAAGCGAAGAAGATTCTGTCACAGAAGACTGCCGCTTTGCGAAAGGCCGACGAAGCAGTCGTCTCGGCTAAACGGGCGGCCGAGAAGATGTCTGCGGAGCAAGCCGCCGCCGAGAAACTGCTGGCGGAGGAAAAAGTACGGTTGACCAGTTTGCGCGATGCCGCCGCAATCTCTCACGCCAATGCCTTAGGCGGTTTGAAGCCGATCACCAGTCAGCAGTGGGACTACGCCAAGGCCCGCCATCTCTTGTTCCGGGCTGGGTTTGGCGGCACACCTGAAGAGGTGCAAAAGTTGGTGGACATGGGGCCGCACAAAGCCGTGGAGTATCTGGTGGAATACCACGGCCGACCCGTGCTGAATGTCGAGTTCAACATCTTGTCGTGGGAGCGGCGGTTGGCGTATGAAGAGCATCTCCACGGCGCCGCGAAGAACCGCTTGGCCGAGCGGGACGAACGCCGCGACGCCACTCAGCATGCGAAACTGGTCGACTGGTGGGTGAACCGACTGGCCGAATCGCCGCGGCCGCTCGAAGAAAAACTGGTCCTGTTTTGGCATGACCATTTCGCGTCAAGCTACCTGACCTTGCGCAACGCCTACATGATGTACCAACAGAACCAGTTCTTTCGGCACTATGCCGACAACTTCGACGCCCTGTTGCACGGGATCGTCCAGGATCCGGCGATGATCCAATATCTCAACAATGACGCCAACGTCACGGGGAACAATAACGAAAACCTGGGTCGCGAGGTGTTGGAACTGTTTTCGATTGGCGAAGAGAACAGCGCGGTGCACAAGCCAGACGGATACACTGAGAAAGACGTCCGCGACGCCAACACCCGCGCTTTGACGGGAGCCACGTTCGAACGCTACTCCGGCCAGTTCCGTTTCCACGCGGTGCGGCACGACAGCGGTCCGAAGACGCTCTTGGGGAAGACAGGCCAGTGGGGCCCTCACGAGGCGATCGACGTGATCCTCGAACATCCGGCCACGGCGCAGTACGTGGCGAAGAAACTCTGGCAATACTTCGTCCGCTGGGAGCCGGACCCGGAGGCCATTGAACGGCTGGCGCACGTCTTGCGGCAGAACGGCTACCGGATCCGCCCCATGCTCAGCAACTTGTTCCTCTCCGAGCAGTTTTACAGCAAGGAGTCGATGGCGAGCCACATCAAGAGCCCCGTCGAGCTCTTGGTGGGAACGGCCAAGATCGTGAAGCTGCCCAAGCCCAACTATTCCAAATGGCGGTATCTCCTGTCGAACATGGGACAGGCCCTGTTTGATCCGCCAAGCGTCGCGGGCTGGCCCGAAGGCCGTCATTGGATCAACGCCAATTTGTTGATGCTCCGCTACACGTCGGTGGCCGATCTCGTCAAGGGTGGAGGGATCGACTTTGTGGCTCTGCTCAAGAAATACAAACTGAAGAACACCGAGGAAGTGGTGGACCACCTGGCCCAGCGCTGCTTGCTGGCCGACTTGAGCCCCGACAAACGGCAGGCGCTGATCGAATGCCTGGGGCCACTGCCCTCTTCGTCGGAATGGGACAAACAGAAGAAAGAAATCAACGCCAAACTGCAGGAGGCGGTCATGCTGCTTTTGAGCAGCCCGGAGTACCAGGTGAGTTGAGGCAGTCTGTCAGATTCACGTGCCTACCTTAGAGGAGTCATTATGTCGGGCATCAAGATTGCGACGCGCCGAGAGTTCTTGACTAGCGGTTTGGGCCTTGTCGGCGTCGGGACGGCGCTGCCGAGTTTCTTGGTCCGCTCGGCCCTGGCCGGGCCGAAGGCCGAACCGGGTCAGCGCGTGCTGGTGGTCTTGCAACTCGACGGCGGCAACGACTCGATGAGCACCCTCGTCCCTCATGGGCATAAGCTCTACCACGAATACCGCAAAAAGGCGACGCGCATTCCGGAGAAAGACGTCCTCAAGATTGACGAGGAGTTGGGACTTCATCCCAACCTCACAGGATGGAAACGGCTGCTGGATGAGGGCCTCATGGCCGCGGTTCAAGGAATTGGCTATCCCAACCCGAATTTCAGTCATTTCACGGCCACGGACACTTGGTTGATGGGCGACCCGCGCGGCCGGCAGGTTCCCTACGGCTGGGTCGGCCGGGCGTGCGATGCCGGCTTCCCCGACAACCCGGACGCGAAACTGGCCGTTGCTGTGGGGAACAGTTTCGGGGCCGGTCTGGCTCTGCGTGGCGAGCGGCATTCGGGGATTCTCATCAGCAAACCTGAATCGTTCGGCTACGGCAGCGCGGACAACGAGCGGCAATTGACGACGTACGGCCGACTCAACAACACCGGCACTTTGACCGCAGCCGGCGAACTCGAGTGGATTACGAGCACCGCCATCACGGCCAATGCCGCGGCCGACGAGATCCGCGCCTTGGCCACGACCTATAAGCCCAAGGTCGAGTATCCCGATTCGGCGTATGGCCGTCATCTGCGGACAATCGCCGGCCTGATCACCGGCGGCCTCTCGACCCGCATCTACTGGACCGGCCGCGACGGACGGTTCGAGTTTGATACGCACTCCAATCAGAAGCCGCGGCACGACAGCCTGCTCAAGGAATTGGACGAGGCGCTGGCCGCATTCTGGAATGACCTCCGTCAGCAAGGACAGGCCGAACGCGTGCTGCTCGCGACGGTCAGCGAATTTGGCCGGACATCGAAGGAAAACGGCAACAAGGGCACCGACCACGCCGCCGCGGCCGCGCTGTTCCTCTTCGGGCCGGGCGTCAAACCGGGAATCCACGGGACGCATCCCAGCCTCGAACCGGAGGACCTGTTGCCCATCGGATCGAGCCTCAAATTCAGTATCGACTTCCGCAGCCTCTACGCCACCATGCTGGAGAAATGGCTGGAGATCCCCAGCGAGTCGCCCCTCGGCCGGAAATGGCCGCTGATTGATTGCATTGCCTGAGCCGCGGACGATGAGTCAATGTTCGCCGTGCGCTGGATCAGGAGCAATTCAAGGTCACCTACAAGGCGTTTCTGAATTCGGCCCATCCCGACGACCGGTGTGGCCTCGATGACCGACGGTCCTGTCCGAGGAGTTCGCCGCAGCAACTCACACCACACGAAGTCAACACAATCAGAGACATGGTCACGTCGGATGAATACGGGCAGGCATGTGAGGAGTTGGCCTCAACGCGTGCTCAGTTGTGTCCATGGGCAAACGTTGGGAGGTGTGGTTCGACTTTCTTGGCATATCGAAGGGAGGGGCCTCTTTGGTTCGCGAACATGGCCCCCTTCTAAACCGCGATCGACACTGTGTCTCTGCAATTCACGATCAGGTTGCAAGAAGCGCCGGTGCGAGCGAGACGTCACGTGGCTCGGCATACGTCTTGGGAGGTTCGACAAAGACCGGTTTTGAATCCTCCTCCATCATGGTCCGATTACGGCCTGACTTCTTGGCTTCACGGACGAAACTGTCCAGTCTGACTAGCTGCTCAGTCGCTGGCTCGTGGACTTTGCCCCTCACGATGCCCCCGCTTAGAGTAAAGGTCAGCTCGTCCATTTCCGTCTGAAATGTTGTCAACTCAATGGCCTGACGGACAGTTTCTACTTCGTGGACCGACTCACTATACTTGGCACCTTCAAACAGGGCAAAGTACTTTGCACCTCCGAGACGAAGGACCAGGGACTCCGTCCCCCTGTTTTGTACAAGGTCTTCGATTAGCAATCGTATTCGATCCGCGACGAGGTCGCCCATTTGCGTCCCGTGCCGATGATTGGCGGCGGCAAAGCGATCAACGTCAAGTTGTGCCAGACTAAGCGCTCCCTTGTCAGAACGACTGCGCCACTGTTCGATGGCGGCCACCAAACGGCGATAGTCGCCCGGCGCATCGATCGGCTCAGCTTCGGTGCCAAACTTCCCGCTGGGCGCTTTCAACAGTGTCTCGGTCGTGCCATCGCGAAGTTGATGTACCGTGTCGATGACAAGATAAAGCTCTTTCAAGACGAAGGGACGATCCATGGCCAGGTCGCCCGTGAACTTGTACATGGAGAGGTTGCTGCAAGTTGTTTCGGTCTGGGCACTTGCGTTGAGTACAACGAGCTCTAACGCTTCAACCACTTCCTTGGTCTCCGTGAGGTCATCGCGGTGATCCATGAAATAGGTTCCAACATCTTCAAGCTGCGAAAGCCAAGATTTGTTGAGTTCTCCGATCTCGACAATCAAAGGCTCCAGCAGTCCGACGCACCAGCATATTGCTACGCTGGGATTCTCTGCGTGCTATGACCGGCTGGCGGCTCAGATATTCTGACCCCGCGGCAGACTGTTCGTATCCCTCCTTTCACTCCGCCCCTGTAGATTGCATCTAGAAGCCCCGCATGAACCCGTTGGGGCGGAAAGACGGGCAGAAAGAATTTGCGGAAAGACGGGCAGAAAGAATTTGCGGAACGGCCTCACGCCGACCAAAGGTTGGTCGAGTGCTTCGCGCAAATTGGACCTGCCCCTCTTTCCCCTCTGCCCCTCTTTCCCCTCAGCGGCCTACACCGTGAACTGTCTGACGAGCGACTGAAGTTTGTCGGCCATCCCGGTCAACTCGCCACTAGCCGTTTGCGTTTGCGAGGCCCCTTGGGCGGTCTCCCTCGCGGCCTGGTCCACGCTGGTGATGTTCCGAGTGATCTCCTGCGTGGCGGACGCCGATTCGGCCACCGAGACCGAAACCGTCTGGGCTGCGTCGGAGGTCTGCGTGATGTTCTGAGCAATCTCCCGGGTCGTGATGCTTTGCTCCTCGACGGCCGAGGCGATCGTCTTGGAAACATCGTTGACCTGTGTAATTACTTCGCTGATCTGGCCGATCGAGTCGACGGCTTTGCCCGTCGAACCCTGAATGCCTTCAATCCGCCCGCGGATGTCCTCGGTGGCGTCGGCCGTCTGCTTGGCCAGCTCCTTGACTTCCGTGGCAACCACGGCAAAGCCCTTCCCCGCATCGCCGGCACGGGCCGCTTCGATGGTGGCATTCAGCGCCAACAAGTTGGTTTGCTCGGCAATGTCCTGGATGGTCTCGATGACGTTACCGATTTCGTCGGCGGCCGTGCCGAGCTGCTCGATGTTGGTATTGCTGACCTCGACCAACTGAGCCGCGCCGCAGGCCACGGTCGAAGCCTGTTCGGCGTTCTTGGCGATCTCGCTGATGCTGGCGGTCATTTCCTCGACTGCCGAGGCGACCGTCTTGACGTTGCTGGTCATTTGCTCGCTCGAGGCGGACATGTTAGTCATGTTTGTCGACAGTTCTTCGGCAGCGGACGCCACAGAATTGGACTGGTTGGTCGTCTCCTCGGCCCCGCTGGCAAGTTGTGTTGCCGTGGACGACAACTGCGTGGACGAACCCGCCAGCGTCTGGGCATTGCCGGTGATGTCCCGGATGATGCTCTGCAGATTCTCGACGAACAGATTGAACTGTCTCGCGAGATCGCCTAACTCGTCCTTACTGGAGTTTTCGAGACGTTCGGTCAGATTGCCTTCCGCGAGCGAGCGTATCGCGTCAACCGTCTTGTTGATCGGACGAACGATCGAACGCGTGATGAACCAGGCCACCAGGACCCCAATGATGGCCGCGATGATGGCTGCTCCGATGACGGTCAGCTGCAGCAATCTGCTTTTTGAAGCCAGCAGATCCGCGTCGGTGGCCATCAAGGATGCCTGATCTTTGAGCATCACCGAGAGGAGTTCTTTGGCCCGGGCACCCCGCGGCGCGGCTTCGACACCGAGCAGCTTGTTCGCCACGTTCCAGTCCCGCGAGCCTCGAATGGCAAACATCTTGGCCGGCAGCGGATCGAACTCGGTGCGGAATTCCTCGTACTGCGCGAACCACTCTGACTGCGTGGGAGTGAACAGGTCGGACGCCTCGCGCAGCGACTCGAGCCGTGCCGTGTTAATCTCCCATTTGGCATCAAAGGCATCCGCGAATTTCTGGTCGCCACTGAGCAGGTACGCGCGAATGGATGCCAGACCGACGGCCAGGGAGCCTCGGCTGTCAGCCAGCGTGGCCAACAACTTCTTCCGGTCTGCCGTCGGCTCGAGTGTCTTCTCTTCGTTGATCAAACCAGTGACCGCCTCGAGCATCTTGGTGGCCCGCGGCGCGGCCTCTGTAAGCAGCATTTTCAGAGCGGGTTGATTCTCTTCTGTCTGACAGATGTCTTCCACCGATTGTTGTGCGTCGCGGAATTCGCCCAGAACCTGCTTCAGCTCGGCAAGACGTTGAACGTTCTTCGGGTTGGTCCACTTTTTGGACAGCTTGTCCAGCGCCGCGATGTCTTGATCGAGGGATTGCCAAGCCGTGGCACGTCCCGATGTGAACTTTTCACCGCCGAGGATCATGTAGCCGCGCAGCGAGGCCAGCGTGTCGTTGACTCCGTTCAGGACGCCAGCGGTCGCCTCAACCGTAGGCTGGCGTCCGTTCATGACTCGATTCTGAACGATGGTGACAGTGTTGATGCTGTAACATACGACCGCAGCGACAACGCCGGTGATGGCGATCATTGCCGCAAATCCAAATCCAAGTCTTCTACCGATTGTCAAACGCATGATTATGTTCCTTAGTAGCAAGAGTGAATACGGAAGTTTCTGTGAATCAAATCGGCGTCAGCTTGGCTGCCAGTCATGCCCCGTTGGCGGTCCAGCAGTTGAAATAGCTGACGAAAATCAGCGGGATTATGCCACGACCGACGAATCCCAGCATGAATCGTGTCTTGATGTTTGTGTGTTTTGCCCCTCTCTTTGATACAAACCTGCACTTTCTGAGAAAACGTCTTCAATTGGTATCCACTAAAAAAGGCTCTTCTATCATGCTGCGGTTGCAAACAAAGCCGCACGATAGGAGAGCCAAGGATGGCGAACTCGAAATGTCGTTGGGAATGTCCGGATCAG
>JASLRF010000049.1 GCA_030744095.1 Pirellulaceae bacterium
GGACGCCAAGAGTCGCCCGCCATAGATGAGCAAGAATGAAGGGCTGATCGCTTCCACTTCGTGCAGAATGTGGCTTGCCAACAGCAGGCTTCCGCCACGACGCGTCCAGTCTCGTAGCAATTCGGTGACAACATGGCGACCGACCGGATCGAGTCCGTTGAACGGTTCATCCAGGATCAGAAATTCGGGCTCGTGTGCGATCGCTTGTGCCAGCTTTGTGCGCTGCCGCATCCCTCGTGAATAGCTGCCAATCGGTCGCTGCATGGCGGCCGCCATATCCAGCTTTTCCAGCGCCCAAACAGCACGATGTTCCGCATCCTTACGTTTGAAGCCCTGCAATTCGACGAGAAATCGTACCCATTCCAAGCCAGACACGTTCGAGTACATCGCTTCGTCGCCGGGACTTACGCCGATTCGCCGGAGCATGTTAGTGTTGTTCCACGGGTCGCCCCCGAACATGCGAATCGATCCGAGAGTCGGCTTCAATTGTCCCGTGATCAAGTTCAGAAACGTCGTCTTGCCGGCACCGTTCGGTCCAAGCAGACCGTGCGCGCCAGGCTCTAACGTCAACGTCACATCGTTCACGCCGATGACGGTGCCGTACAGTTTGGTCACGTTGACAAGTTCGATCACAGCGCTAGATTCTCAGTGGGGCCGAGATTCGCCGCATCAACACGGCCAATGAAATCAACGTCAGCCCAGTCAATAACGTGATGGGTGCCCGCACGCTCGCGAAGTCCTGCTCCAAACCAAACACCCAGGTTTGGACTCTTCCCAACGAGTGATACAACGAGATCAATGTCCAACGACTCTCGAAACTGCCAACGTCCAACTGACCACCGTGCAGATCCAAGGCCGTCAAATTGGCGTACGCGACCCAACCCAGGGCCCAGACCGCAACCCAGGCGAATCCGGCAAAACGACTCTCCCTGGTCATCGAGGAAAAACACAATGCCAACGCTGTTGTCGGCACGATGAGCCAGACCGAAGCGCCAAGAATGCGAAGCGGCAAATCCCACGTGTGGCCTATCACGCTGAAATCTGGGGAGAGAAAGACTCCCAGGACGTACAGTGATAGCGCCGGTACGGTCGTGATCAGCGCCAGGTAGGTCCAGACGACGATCGCTTTCCCCAGAACGTAGTCGACCCGTCCAAGCGGACGGGAGAAGTACAACAGGAACGCGCGGGACTGCATGTCGCGAGATATCAGCGGCGGCGCCACTAAGGCCACTACCAGAACCATCAAGAACCCCTGCGGATAGCGAAACAGCGTCAGCAGCAGGAACGCCCACACTTCGCGACGTGACCCAGCAGGGTTGCTGGCGATCGAGCTAAGCACCGGACCCGAATTCGGCATATTTCCAAGCATCGCAAGGGCGCCCATCCGCTCCGCGGGCTGAGTCAGGGAGAACTCGTACAGGAACAGCAGGGACCCGAGGCCGACTGCCGGCAGCCAGGCCAGGAATAACATGCGCCGCAGCCATTGGCTCTTCCAGGACAAGCGCAAGCCTGTCTGCGCGATCACCCACCATCGTGGCATTCGCAGACCGGTCGACTCTTGCAAAGCGCGATATCCTAAATCATGAATCGGCAACGTCGCTCTCCCGAATCGCTTGCAAAAACACATCCTCTAACGAGTTGGTTGCTGGTGCCATAGAGCGTAGGGCGACGCCGCTTTCGCGCGACCAACGCCAGATATGATCTGCCGCGCCCTCACCCAACCCGTGAATCGTCATCGCACCCTCTCGTCCACTTTGAAGTTCCAACCCTTCAGCTTCGATCTTTTCACGAAACGGTTCGACCGGCCCTGCCAAACGTACCGCGAATGTGGGCGAAGTCGGCCTGCTCAGTACTGCCAAACGTTCGACCACGCGTACGCGGCCAGCGACCATGATCACCACGTCGTCGCAAATTGCCTGCACATCCGGCAAGATGTGTGTCGAAATCAACACCGTCTTGCCTGCATCAGTGGAAAGCGATCGGATTCGATTGAGCATCGCCAGACGTTCTTCGGGATCGAGCCCGGCGGTTGGCTCGTCCAAGATCAGCAGAGGAGGGTCATGGACGATAGCTTGGGCAAATTTCAGCTTCTGCCGCATACCGTTTGAATACGTGGCAACGTCCCGATAGCGTTCCTGCTGGATGTCGCAATAATCCAAAATCTCGTGCGCGCGACGGAGACCCTCGATCCCCGCCTGACCAGACAGCCTCGCCATAAACTGAACCAACTCAACTCCGCTGAGCCCCGCGATGTAAGTATCGTCTTCCGGCATGTAGCCAACGCGATGGCGGATCTTCCGCGCATTTCCTTTCAGGCGGAAACCCAACACCTCTCCTTCACCAGAGCTGATGCGAACCAGGCCCAGTAAGACCTTGATCAGCGTAGTTTTCCCGGCGCCGTTGGGACCCAGAAGGCCTGTCACACCCTGGCCGATCGACAACGTGACCTGTTCCAGGGCTACGAGACGACCATATTTCTTGGTCACTTGTTCCAGTCGTACAATCGTTTCCATTCAGCCGATCTTAGTGCCAGTCTGATTCTGTCGAAACCCACCAAAGAACGAACTTGACGGTGGCTGGGCCGAGTATCACACGGCTGATTCGGTCGCCGCGCAATACCGCTAGCCGTGTCGTTGGCTGTATCGCTGTTCGGGGATTCGCACCGCAGCGGCAAAGATTGTCGGAATCACAAAAAGAATTTGTCGCAACCAAGTGCGCCTGCCCGTGTATGTTGAGGCAGTTGTTCCAGAGATCCCCGGCGGCACACGATGCTATCAGGCCGGTTGGCGCGATCTTCCCGTTTGGAACGGTATTCTCGATCCTAGACAGATCCCTAACCCGATGCTGTAATTGAACGTAGGATCGTCCGTCAGTCGTGTGTTGTCCATTCCTTAGTGTACGAGTGTCCCATGGTGCGCACCGCAGCGTACATTGGCAGTTGGCTGTTGCTGGCTCCCGCGTTGGCGGTCGCTCAGCAATCGGACCATTGGGCCTACCAAACGCCACAACGACCCGCCCTGCCGGAACTGCACGACCGACAGTGGGCTCGAAATCCGATCGATGCGTTTACCTACACACGGATGCAATTGCACCGCCTGTCCCCAAATGTCGAAGCCGACAGGGCGACCTTGCTTCGCCGACTGACCCTCGGCCTGACTGGTCTCCCACCGACACTCGCGGAACTTGATGCGTTTCTCAGTGACGATCGCTCCGCTGCCTACGAACGCCGTGTCGAGCAGTTGTTGGATTCGCCTCGCTATGGCGAACGAATGGCCACACCCTGGCTGGATCTGGCCCGCTACGCGGATTCACACGGCTACCATATGGACGCCCATCGCGATATGTCCGCATGGCGAGATTGGGTCATCAACGCCTTCAACGACAACATGCCGTTCAACCAGTTCACAGTCGAACAGCTCGCCGGTGACTTGCTGCCCAACGCCACGCAGTCGCAGATCATTGCCAGTGGTTTCAATCGCAACAACATGGTCAATTTTGAAGCCGGTGCACTCGAAACGGAATACCTGATCGAATACGCCGTCGATCGAACGGTGACAACATCAACGGTCTGGTTTGGTCTGACAATACAGTGTGCTCGCTGCCACGATCACAAACACGACCCTTTCACACAACGGGACTTCTATCAACTGCTGGCGTTCTTCAATCAGGTCCCTGAGAAAGGAATTGATGGCGATCAAGGCAACGCGGTACCGCTGGTCCGCGCACCTTCGGAACGGCAACAGATCCAACGGGAACGAATCGTGCAGCGGATGGCCGACTGTGACGAACAGTTGCGACAGCGTGAAGCCAGCTGCGAGGCGGATCTGATCGCGTGGGAACAGAAGCTCGCTACGAACCAAAGTTACGCGCAGCCGCCAGAGGACATGGTGTTGTACGTGCCGCTGGACAAAGTGATCAATGGCGTGACGGTGGATCGGGTCAGTGGCGATCGACTGACGGTCAGTGGCCCCACATTGCTTCCTCAGACCAAGTTTGATCGGGGCTTGCTCTTCGGAGGCGATACTTTCGTCGAATTCACCGCCAACGCCAATCTCGAAATGGAGACACCCCAGTCACTCAATTTTCAACATACAGACTCGTTCTCTTGCGCCGCGTGGATCTACCCGACAACTGGTGATCCGTCGACGATTTTGGCCAAACAGAGCGATGCCCCCAAGTTGCGAGGTTATAAAGTTCTCATAGACGATGATCACGTAATCGCCGGTTTGACCAGCGACCAGACGACAAGTCGAATTCAGACGCGTACGGTCAAGCCAATCGTGCGGCACCAGTGGCAACACGTCGTGGTCACCTATGACGGTTCGGGCCTCGTCGCTGGTCTGCAGATTTACGTCGCCGGAGTTCGTCAGAGAACCGAGGCCGTGCATGACGATCTCAAAGGCTCGATCACGACCAGTAAACCACTTCGCATCGGACGCGGCGCCGTGGGTTCGCCGTTCCGCGGCGTTCTCGACGAGGTGCGAATCTACCCACGTTCCCTCAGTGCGACAGAGGTTGGTCTCCTGGCAGGCGGCGATCCCGTCAGCGAGATCCTGGCAGTCAATCGATCTCGGCGGACACAAGAACAGAATGACGCAATACGAACTTATTTTCTCCGCCATCACGACAAGACGTTTCGAGAGTTCAGCGGACAGCGGGCCAGTGCCGAGCGTGCTTTGTCTGTGTTGGACATCGCCATCCCCACGTCGATGGTGATGCGCGATGCCGACCAACTTCGCCCCACCTTCATTCTGTCGAACGGGCAGTACGATTCTCCAACCGATCCCGTATCAGCGGGAACACCGTCGACATTCCTTCCGATGCCCGCTGACGCGCCGAGCAATCGGCTCGGGCTGGCCCGGTGGATCGTTGATCCGCGCCACCCGCTCACCGCGCGCGTCGCGGTCAACCGGATCTGGCAACTGCATTTCGGCTTGGGGCTGGTGCGAACACCCGAAGATTTCGGCACGCGTGGCGAGCGGCCGACACACCCGCAATTGCTGGACTGGCTGGCAACCGAACTCGTGCGCAGCGGGTGGGACACGAAACACATTCATCGGCTGATCGTGACGTCGGCCACCTATCGGCAATCCAGTCGTGGGACGGCTTCGCAGTGGGCGCTGGATCCGACGAACCGCTGGCTGGCGCGTGGAACACGCGGGCGACTCTCCGCCGAAATGATTCGTGATCAGGTACTGGCAACGAGCGGCCTCTTGTGCGAACAACTTGGTGGTCCGAGCGTCTTTCCCTACCAGCCGCTGGGACTTTGGCAAGAGATTTCGTACGACTCCAATGAGTTCACCGCACAGGCCTATCTCCAAGACCATGGCGCCAAGCTCTATCGTCGCAGCTTGTACACGTTTTGGAAGCGTAGTCTCCCCGCACCCGCGCTCGCCACACTCGGCGCGCCCAATCGCGAAGTCTGTGTTGCGCGCCGACAGGCGTCCAACACACCGCTCGAGGCGCTCGTATTGATGAACGAGACGGCGTTCGTCGAAGCCTCACGTAAACTGGCCCAACGCGTCCTTTCGTCGGGCGGCACAACCGACGAAAGTCGGGTCGCCTGGGGATTCCGGACCACGGTCGGACGCACGCCGACGCAGTTGGAACAAGGCTTCCTTCTGGAGTCACTGAAAAAACAACGTGCCGTGTATCAGGCCGACATCGAAAGCGCACAACAACTGCTGGCCGTTGGTGAATCGCCATGGCCTATGGAATTGGACGCTCGCGAACTCGCCGCTTGGACGATTGTCGTCAATCTGATGTTCTGTTTGGACGAGACTGTCACGACGCATTGAGAACTCGCCAATGACACAGCAACCGCTCGCTACACTCGAACCAGATCGCCGGATCGATCGCCGCCAGTTTCTTGGCTGGACGAGCCTTGGTTTGGGGACGGCTGCGCTGGCGACACTGTTGAACCCACCCCGCGTGGCGGGCGAAGACCTCCCGTCGAGCCGCGTTGGATTACCCGGCCTGCCGCACGTTGCTCCGACAGCCAAACACGTCATCTTCCTTCATCAATCGGGTGCCCCGTCACAGATCGATCTGTTTGATCCGAAACCAGTCGTCCGGCGGCGGCATGGCGAAGAGATGCCAGCGTCGGTGCGGGGAGGTCAGCGGCTAACCACCATGACTTCGGACCAGGCCAGCAAACCGCTGACGGCTTCACCTTTTGAATTTTCGCGGCACGGAGTAGCGGGCACGGAACTGAGCGAGCTGTTGCCACACACGGCCGCTGTGGCGGACGACCTGTGCGTCGTGCGGTCGATGACCACCGAAGCGATCAATCACGACCCCGCGATGACGCTGTTCCAAACGGGCACCCAACAGCCTGGTCGGCCCAGCATGGGGTCCTGGACCAGCTACGGATTGGGCAGCGAAAACGAAAACCTACCGACCTACGTCGTATCCGTTTCGGGTGGTGACCCAGGTGATCAACCACTATTCGATCGGCTCTGGAGCGCAGGATTTATCCCCTCGCGGCATCAGGGCGTCCGTTTGCGTAGCGGCCGTGACCCGGTGTTGTTCCTGAGCAATCCACCGGGCGTCAGTCGACACGCGCGCCGCGAAATGCTGGACGGGCTGGCCAAACTGAATCGGTTGCAATTCGAGGCGTCAGGTGATCCTGAGATCAATACGCGAATCGCACAATTTGAATTGGCTTACCGGATGCAATCTTCGGTGCCCGATCTGGTCGACCTCTCAACTGAACCGAAGCACACCTTCGATCTGTACGGCGCCGAGGCACGGCGTCCCGGCAGTTACGCCGCCAACTGTTTGCAGGCTCGCCGCCTGGTGGAACGAGGCGTCCGTTTCGTGCAGTTGTTTCATCGCGGCTGGGATCACCACACACGGATCAACAAACGTTTGCGCACCAAGTGTCTAGAGACCGATCAAGCGTCCGCCGCGCTGGTGCTCGACCTGAAACAACGTGGACTGTTGAAGGACACCCTGATCGTGTGGGCTGGCGAGTTTGGTCGAACCGTATTCTGCCAAGGCCAGCTCGAAGGAACCGGTTGGGGGCGCGATCACCATCCGCGCTGCTTCAGCATCTGGCTGGCTGGTGGCGGCATTCGGCCTGGCATGACCTACGGCCAAACTGACGATTTTTCGTACAACGTCACGACAGGCGGCACTCACGTGCACGACCTTCAAGCGACCATACTGCATTGTCTCGGCATCGACCACACGCGGTTGACCTATCGCCACGAAGGCCGCGACCACCGACTGACCGACGTGGGCGGTGAAGTCGTCCGACCGATTCTGTCATAGGATCTGGCTTCGACGCGTTTCCCGTCGCCCGTGCGTGCAAGCGTGGAGCGCATCATTGCCAGCCCTTATCCCCGTGCCTGACACTGCTCTATCCACCCTTGTGGATCGGCTCAAATGTCTGCTCCAACTCTTTGGCGACGGCAGCCGCCTCGGCGATGACGTTTCTTGTTTCGCCGATATCGTCATGCAAATCGAAAAGGCCGTATGGTCTGGTAAACGGTTTGCCTCTCGGTGCCTGGCGCCCGCCCGAACCGTTGCCAAGTACCAGCTTCCACTTGCCCTCGCGTATGGCGAACATGCCGCCGGACGAATGATGAATCACCGGTTCTGCCCGCCGGAACGGTCTACCATCAAGGGCGTCCAGAAAGCCATGGCTGTCCCGAGCGGCACCGGCCGGAATCTTCGTCTCCGCGACCTGTGCCGCCGTGGCAAAGACATCTGTCAGGCAAACGGTCGCAGCAGACGTCGTGCCCGGCTTGACGCGCTGAGGCCAGCGGACGAAGAACGGCACATGATGACCTGCCTCCCAGATGTCCGCCTTGGTGCCGCGAAACAGGTGGTTGGAAGTATGATGATCAGCTCGATACGCCTGAATCGTCTGGTCAGAAACGTGGTCCTTCGCGTCTAACTGGTCCAAGCGATGCATGAACGAACCGTTGTCGCTGGTGAAGATCAGCAGGGTGTTGTCGCGTACACCTGCATCGTCGACGGCCTTGATGATCTGACCTGCCGTCCAGTCGACTTGCATGATGAAGTCACCGTAGGGACCGAGTTTTGATTTGCCGCGAAAGCGCGGATGCGGAAGCACCGGCTTGTGCGGCGCTGTCAGCGGCACGTAGAGAAAAAACGGGGCATCCGTTTTCGCTTCACGTCGAATGAAGTTGCCGGCCTGCTCGGTCAAGTGGTCGAGCACCTCTTCCATCACCAGATCGTTAGCGCGCGGTCCTTCGCGCAGAAACTTGGGAAAGGGCTGCTTGTTCTGGATGACGGTGTTCTGATCCGTGACCTTGCCATTGCGAATATAGACGTAGGGTGGAAAATCCAACGATGCCGGAATCACCAGCGACTCGTCGAAGCCCAGATCATTCGGGCCATGCTGAACTGGGGCAGCGAAGTCGATAGACTTGCCACTGGATTTTCGGCTCCAGCCCAACCCCAAGTGCCATTTGCCCACAATCCCGGTCGTGTATCCTTGCGACGAAAGCACGGAAGCGACTGTCGGTCGATCCCGTTCGATTAAGGGATCGCTATATCCGTTCAAGACACCGCGTTTGAGCCTGCTTCGCCAACAGTAGCGACCCGTCAGCAATCCATAACGGGTGGGCGTGCAAACGGCGGACGGCGTGTGTGCGTCCGTAAACGTCATGCCCTCGGCAGCCAACGCGTTCAAGTGAGGCGTGGCAATCTGAGACTTCGGATTCAGGGCTTGCACGTCGCCATAGCCCATATCGTCCGCCAGGATGACGACGATATTGGGCACACCTTGAGAATCGGATTTTGATGCGCCAATACAAGTGTCTATTG